>CAYSTH010000173.1:0-3763 GCA_964433995.1 uncultured Francisellaceae bacterium
CTCTCGCTCTGACTACGCCGCCGACATCGGGAGAAACCACAACCCAATCTTTGCTGTTCGGTTGTTCTTGAATATCTTGCAACATAACGGATGTGGCATAAGCATTATCCACAGGAATATTGAAAAAGCCTTGAATTTGGTCAGCATGTAAATCGACTGTGAGCACACGGTTAATACCAACAGCAGCCATCATGTCTGCGACAACCTTTGCTGAAATAGGCACTCGAGCAGAACGTGGACGTCTATCTTGGCGGGCGTAGCCAAAATAGGGTACAACAGCTGTAATTCGCATAGCAGATGCTCGTCTCATGGCATCGGCTAAGAGTAACAGTTCCATTAAATTGTCGTTAGTGGGAGAGCAGGTAGATTGAATGATAAAGACATCATTGCCTCGAACATGTTCTTTAATGTCGATCATGATTTCGCCATCACTGAAACGGCCTACCGAAGCTTGGCCCAGTTTAATGTTTAAGTGTTTAGCAACTGCTTGTGCTAATAATGGATTTGCATTACCCGAAAAAAGCATTAATTCAGACACAGTTATTTCCAATTATTAATTTGATCATGAGGGAATTTGGCTGGGGTGCTAGGACTCGAACCTAGGAATGCCGGGATCAAAACCCGGTGCCTTACCGCTTGGCTACACCCCAATTTTTATATAATGGCGAATCATTTACTGCCCTGGCTATTTTACCTAAAACTGGCGTATACGCTAGTAGGTTAGGGAGCAAATTTAGCACTTTTTCTGCTTCAGGCTCAGTTTTAAAGCCTAAATACACGCTGCTTCCAGAACCAGTGACACGCGCATGGCCAAATTGAGACAACCAATCTAGCGAGGCTTGCACAGGCGAACTTATCTGACAAACAACGGCCTCTAAATTATTACAGATTCCTCTCGTGTGAAACAAAAGTGGGTCTGCATCTTTTAGGGTGTCTATTTTGAGACTTGGCGTGTCTCTTGTCAATCTAGAATCTTGATAAATTATAGGAGTGGAAACATGAATTTCCGGAGTGATAACTAAATAATAATATTCCGGTGCGTTTAAGGCAGATAATTTTTCGCCAATACCCTCTGCAATTGCGCTGTGACCAAAAATAAAAAAGGGGACATCTGCCCCTAAGCTTGTTGCCATGGTCATAAGTTGTTCTTTAGATAAATGCAGTTGCCATAAATGATTTAAGGCGACTAATGTCGTTGCGGCATTTGAGCTCCCCCCGCCTATACCAGCACCAAGAGGTAAGATTTTATCCAGGGTAATTGTCACGCCAGGTACTTTTATATTGAGATGAGCTGCATGACTTTTGAGTGCGTACGCCGCTTTTAGTATTAAATTATCTTTTGGATTAGCTTGGAGTGCTTTAGATAATAGGGGGTGAGTTGTTTCTAAAATAATCTCTTGAGAGTAGGGTAGTAAACTGAATTTTAAGGTGTCACACCAATCAAGACATTGAAACCAGGTTTGAATCAGATGGTAACCATCAGGTTTTCGACCAGTTACATGTAAAAATAGATTGAGTTTGGCTGGGCTAGAAAGAGTTAGCTGCATTTGTAAAAATTCAATTACTTAATATTTTTCCAGTTTCGGATGGCCAATTTTACTTCAAGTTCATTACTGATTAAATGAATTTTGGTTGGCAAATAATAATCTTCAAAAAAATCATACTTAGTGTAAGTAATGCGCCATCCAAGTTGGTTAACTTCTCTTATAGTGCCATCAGTATTCAAAATAAGAAAATCGACTGGGTGATTGGGAACAGGAACACCTTTAACCCAGTAAGTTAGGCCTGATAAAGGAACTCTCCATTTTACTTGTTGATATAACAAGTCTTCAGCAGTGGAGGCATAGCTAATTTGGTTGCCTTGTCTTAAGGTCACTCTCTTATTAGGGCCTGTTAATGTGCCGTCTAGTTCCATTGCCCCGGCACCAAACGGGCCAAATAGTTTTAAAAAAAACTGATCAGAAAATTGTTGCCAAGTAAAAGAGGCTGATTCACCTTCATGCTTCCTGGATACGGCTATTCGTCCTTCTGAAGACCATTCGTTAACACCATTGAGTTTAGTTTTATTTTGGTGCCAAGCTTCTTCTGGAGAGAGGTTTGTTACAGTTTGCTGGGGGCGCTTAGGTGTTGAGCAACTGGATAATATGCCAGTTAGAACCAGCATTAAAAGTGTGAAACCGATTAAAAATCCATTTTTGTCTTTCTTCATAGTAGTTAGTATAAAGTTATCTTAGCGTTAAACCAACTATTACTTTTTTTGCTGGTAACACGTTTTTTTAATTTTGGGTTCATCAGCTGAAGACTCTTCTTCAGTAACAGTAACCTCATGCTGATTAAAAAATAATTTTGGTTGTTCTTTAGATTCTCTTTTACGTTTTTTTTGCAGAGCAGTTTTAGAAAATAAAAGAGGTTGTGAATCAGATATGGGCATATTGAGTTTTTCCAGTTGAGCGACAACAGCCAAATCTCTTTTTACTAATATGGAAAAAGGACTAGGAAGTTCACTCGCGTGTAGTAATTGTTGTTGAAAAAAGTTGTTTAAAATATCGATGGTATTATTCAGTTCATTTAAAACAAATTCTTTTTTTGTTTTGTTTGAACCCGAGTGAGCTTTTGCTTGAGAGGTTAAATTATTGAGTATTTTTTTTAATTCAGGATCTGATATAATGTTATACAAGCTAGAGTCTATTCTTGATAACTCAATACAAATATCTTCATCTAAGTCGATACAACTTTTACCAAAGTCTATAATAGTGGCTTGCATTGTGCATGGATTAATCATGACATTATTAGAGTGCAAATCATTATGGTTAATATTGTTTTTTTTGAGTTTTTTCAGTGATTTTAAGAAAGATTGAAGCAGCTGACATTGTTCTAAAATATTGAGTTTAATGCCAAATATTCTTAATATTTGAGCTAAATCATTTAATGTGCAACCAGGTATATACTTAATAAAAACGTATCCTTTTATTTGATTTTTTAAAGGGTTTTTATTTTCTTGATAATCAAGAAAAAGATCGCATATTTTTAATATTTCTACTTCCAAAGAAGGTGCTTTAGGAATACTTGTATTAGATTGTATTTCGATTTTTACCACACAAACCTCACCAGTTTGTGTATTTTGAGCCAGCTTAACTTTGCCATATGCTCCCGTGCCAATGAGTCCATCTCGATAGAGTGCAAATAAAGCACCCTTTGAACTTTGAATAATAGAGTGTTCTAAGTTTGGATTATGTTTTGTTTTAATAAAAGGCATATTGATAAAAGTTTGGGGAAACTTATTATAATCCAATAAAAAGCCGTCTTGACGGTTTAAAAGTGCAAGGAGTGAAAGTGTTTTTTTGGGGAGAATGATAGGATTCTGTTGAATGCTTTTTTCTAAATATGAGATACACTCGGTATTTTTTTTTATTTTAGCATAAGATAGCGCTCTAAATTTATCCATGCAAACGATTTCGTCATCGTAATATTTCAGTAAAATAGTGATAACTTCTAATTGACCTTGAGCAGCAGCATTTAATAATACGCCATTTTTGTCGGTTGAACTTAAATGAGCGATTATATTTTTAAGAGAGGGTATTTTCTTTTTTCTACTTTGTTCATCAGAAGCATAGAAGTCAGTTATGTATTGTTTAGCTATTTCGTTTGCAACACCTGGAATAGTAGCCAATTTTTTAGTGAGAAGAGTATATTTTTCTTGATAAAACGAGAAGATGCTTTGTGATTTTATTAGGTTAAAAATTGCATTATTTTTATAATGGTG
>CAYSTH010000174.1:0-3754 GCA_964433995.1 uncultured Francisellaceae bacterium
GCGATTATTAATGTTTTTAAACTCTTTCGGGTTTCCAAAATCCATGAAGCTACCCTCCTTTTTAATTAGTGTAGGATCGCTTACCAATTTCTTTCAATCATTTTTAGTTAGTTTTCACAGATTTTTTATTCTCAACCGACGAATGGTAGGTACATCAATGTAGTTCCTCGCATTATTGGCTAAAAACTAATACACTGAAGCTATTTACGGTAGGATGTACCATCACTTGGTCATTTTTATAGGCATAGGCATTCATTAGGGAATAATAAAGATGAAAGATAGTTTTAAAACCAAAACAAGTTTTGAAGTTAATAATAAAACTTATCATTATTTTAATCTAAAGGCGCTCGACCCTAAATACAATGTCGATAGACTGCCCTTTTCTATGAAAATCCTTTTAGAAAATTTGTTACGTACAGAAGATAATGAGGCCGTCATGGCCAAAGACATCGAGGCTGTTTTGACTTGGGATCCTAAAACACCTTCCGATCACGAAATTGCCTTTACGCCTAGTCGTGTGATTTTACAAGATTTTACAGGTGTACCTGCTGTGGTCGATTTAGCCGCTATGCGTGATGCCATGAAAACCATCGGGGGTGATCCTAAAAAAATCAATCCACTGTCTCCTGCTGAATTGGTGATTGATCACTCCGTCATGGTCGATTATTTTGCGAATCCTAATGCCCTTACACAAAATACGTCGTTAGAAATTCAACGCAATAAAGAACGTTATCAATTTCTACGTTGGGGACAACAAGCGTTTAACAATTTTAGAGTGGTTCCCCCTGGTACGGGTATTGTGCATCAAGTTAATCTTGAATATTTAGCACGTGTTGTTTTTGAAAAGAACCAAGTGGTTTACCCCGATTCACTTGTGGGTACCGATTCGCATACCACCATGATTAATGGTTTAGGCGTATTAGGTTGGGGTGTGGGTGGAATTGAAGCAGAGGCTGCTATGTTAGGCCAACCTGTGACCATGTTGATTCCCGAAATTGTCGGATTTGAACTCACCGGCGAATTAACCAAAGGCGCCACAGCAACAGATTTAGTGTTAACTGTGACGCAAATTTTAAGACAATATGGCGTCGTGGGTAAATTTGTCGAGTTTTTTGGTGAAGGCTTGAAACATTTACCGCTTGCCGATAGAGCAACGATTGCTAACATGGCACCTGAATATGGTGCAACGGTAGGTATTTTTCCTATCGATCAAGAAACATTAGACTTTTTAAAATTAACTGGCCGTTCTAAAGAACAAGTAGATTTAATCGAAGCTTATTGCAAAAAACAAGGTCTATTTTGGGATAAAAATAGCCCTAAACCTCAATTTAGTGAAACATTAAATTTAGATTTGGCAACAGTGGAACCTTGTATTGCGGGTCCTAAACGTCCTCAAGACAGGATCATGCTAAAAAATGCTAAAACAGCCTTCCAACGCAACTTACAAGAAATTGTAATAAATAACGATGATGCAGCTGCAGAAGGTGCTCCCATCATGCAAGATGCTAGTCATCAACTCAATGGTGATAGCATCAGCCTAAAACATGGGGATGTGGTCATTGCAGCCATCACCAGTTGTACAAATACCTCTAACCCTGCTGTCATGATTGCAGCAGGCTTGGTTGCTCGTGCAGCAAAAGAAAAGGGTCTTATGGTTAAACCTTGGGTTAAAACTTCTTTAGCTCCTGGATCTCAAGTGGTAACCGATTATTTAAATCGAGCAGGTTTAATGCCTGATTTAGAAGCCATGGGTTTTAACTTAGTTGGCTATGGTTGCACGACCTGTATTGGAAATTCAGGCCCACTACCTGAAAAAGTCAGTAAAGCCATTCACGAAAGTAATTTGGCTGTTGCTGCGGTGCTGTCTGGTAATCGTAATTTTGAAGGTCGTATTCACCCTGATGTTCGCTATGCGTATTTAGCCTCTCCTCCACTCGTCGTGGTTTACGCACTTGCCGGTACAATGGATATAGACTTATATAAAGACCCACTGGGGTATAACAACAAAAATGAACCCGTGTACTTAAAAGACGTTTGGCCAAATCCTGAACAAATAGAACAAGCTGTACGTGATTCTATTAATCCTGATATGTATCGTACACGCTATAAATCGGTTTTTGATGGCAACAAAGAATGGCAAAGTTTAAGTGTCGCTATGAGTGATTTATACCAATGGGATAATACCTCTACTTACGTTAAATATCCTCCTTATTTTGAAGGCATGACCAAAACACCCGCTAAAATCGACGATGTCAATAATGCGCGTGTACTATTAAAATTGGGGGATTCTGTTACCACCGATCATATTTCTCCTGCCGGCAGCATTGATCCTCATTCACCAGCGGGCTTATATTTGCAACAACATGGTATTCACATTAAAGACTTTAATTCTTATGGTTCAAGACGTGGTAACCATGAAGTGATGATGCGCGGTACATTTGCGAATATTCGACTTAAAAACCAATTAGCGCCAGGCACTGAAGGAGGCATGACAAAATATTTACCTACCGGTGTTATTGAGCCTGTGTTCGATGCTTCCGTAAAATATTTGGCGAGCAAGACACCGCTTATTATTTTAGCCGGCAAAGAATATGGCACCGGTTCATCTCGAGACTGGGCAGCAAAAGGGACTTTATTATTAGGCGTAAGAGCCGTGATTGCTCAATCTTTTGAACGTATTCATCGTTCTAATTTAATTGGTATGGGTGTGCTGCCCTTGAAATTTATGCCTAATGAAAGTGCACAAACATTGGGTTTAACCGGTGAAGAAATTTTTAACATTCCGGCCGGCAATGTCACGCCCAGACAAGAAATTACGGTTACAGCCACAGACTCCAATACACAAGCTACTAAAACATTTAAAGCATTAGTGTGTATTGATACGCCTAAAGAGCTTAAATATTATCAGCATGGTGGTATTTTGCATTATGTCATCAGACAATTATTGAAATAAGATTGATGCAAGGGCCGGCACAGGGACCGGCCCTTTTAAAATTAGGGATAATTTTATGACAACTTACCGCATTGTTCATGACTCTATGGGCGAATTAAGGGTACCCGATAGCGCGCTGTATGGCGCGCAAACGCAACGTGCCATTGATAATTTTCCGATTAGCTTTAAACCTTTGCCCAAAAGTTTTATTAAGGCATTGGCTTTAATCAAACTCAATGCGGCTAAAACCAATCTTGAATTGGGTTTATTGGATAAAAACATTGCTGAAAGTATTATTTATGCTTGTACAGAAGTGGCAGCAGGCCAACATGATGCGCATTTCCCCATCGATGTTTTTCAAACAGGTTCGGGCACCAGTTCGAATATGAATGCCAATGAAGTGATTGCGCGATTAGCCAGTTTACATTTAAAACAAGAAATTCACCCAAACGATCATGTTAATATGGGACAATCGAGTAATGATGTTATCCCCACTGCTATTCATGTTTCAGCCAGTATTGATTTAGTAGAACATTTATTACCAGCATTAACACATTTATACGATATTATTTTAAAACGTTCAGAAGAGTTCAAAAACTTAACCAAAACAGGTCGCACACATTTAATGGATGCGATGCCAGTCACACTAGGACAAGAACTCAGTGGTTGGGCACAACAAATCAAACAAAATATATCGCGCTTAACATCGACTTTATCCAGGCTCACAAAATTAGCCATAGGTGGCACTGCAGTCGGCACGGGCATTAATGCGCACCCTAAATTTGCTCCTGCTTTTGCAAAACAATTATCCACTTATACCAA
>CAYSTH010000175.1:0-3693 GCA_964433995.1 uncultured Francisellaceae bacterium
AAATATTTTGACCCAACTGCCACGGCCTTTTTCATCGACCATTCCTGCTGCATATCCTGAATGATAATTACCTAAACCTGCATATAATTCTTCTATACGACGATTATATAAATCAAAAGTGGTATTGATGATATGTAAACCCGCTCCTGCTAAATCACGATTCATACCTTGAGGCATCACTTGGTAAAGGGCTGTATTTAATGTTTCTGAAGTAAGCCCTACATCACCTACTCCATCAAGCAAATCTAATAAAGCTCCTTTTGTATTAGTCGGATCTATTTGAGCTAACACTTCTGCGACATTTGCCGCATTTTTATCTAAATTTAAAGGTGCTGTACGAGTAACAACCAAATTTAAGGTATTTGCATCTGGCGCATCTAATGCAAAAATAAGAAAAGGATTAGTGGAAGGTGTAATAATCGGCAGAGAAACCACTCCCCCTCCGCCACCTGTATTTGTAACCAAAGGATAAATAGTGCTTGCACCTAAAGGATATAACGCGACATTATAATTTATAATATTTACTTTTTGAGTATTATTAATGGTGGATGCACCGCCTGTAATATCAAATTTTCCAGGAATAATATTATTACTCATGTCAAAGAAAAAACGCGTACCTCCTCCTGCATCGGTTAAAGCGCCATTAATTGTGACTGTTTTATTTCCTAATATCCTAATACGAGATGTGCCCGTGATATCTAAATTATTGGTAATGGTATAATCATCAAAAAGCTCTAGTAACGCATTATTATTAACGGCTATATTTGCGCCTGCTGTTCCTTGATAAAGCACGGCGTTACTAGCATTATTTAGGGTTAACGGATTAGGGCCTATATTAATCTGTTTTCCGAGAGTTCCTTGAATAAAACCCGTATTATTTATCGTGATTCCTCCAGTTAGGGTATAGTCATTATCAAACAGAATTCCCGCAGAATTTGAAATTGTCATTAAACCTGTGGTTGTTCCTGTATTCAAAAAGCCTCTTGAACTATTTAAAAAAGTTGCCGTCCCAAGAATGTCTATATTTTTGTTTAATTTACTTTGAATTTGCGTATCTTGATTAACCTGCAAATTTCCATTTATCGTCAGATTATTGAAAAAAAAAGCCGTAAATTTGTCCCCCGCTGTTGTCCCTAAAGTGACATTATTTAATACCGTAGGCGAATTAAAAACAACCTGACCATCAGCCGTGTTATTTGAAATAACATTGGGTGGTGTTATTGCTCCTACTGTGCCATTAAAATTGACTACACCATCATTAAAAAAGTTTAAATTACTCGATTCTACTGAGCCATTAATCGTTATATCTTCTTTGAAAGCATGATCGAAATTTAAATTTTTGACACGTTGAGTCACCCCGATTGTTCCATTTACTTGTGTAGGTGCTTCAAAAATGACTGTACCTTGATTCGGTGCATTGCTATCAATAGAATTGGGCCCTGGGACAATGTAACCAGGGGGCAAAATAGTCAAATTGACATCAGCTGTAAAATTAAAAGTGTCTGTGCCACTAACAGCTGGTACACCTGCATTCGCATTGGCAGTTGTTTTATTTGCATTGATATTAATCTGAACGCCGTTTGCAACATTCAAATATGTCATGGCACAAATTAAAATATTAGAGGTTAAAAATAACTGAACTAATTTTTTCTTAGACGAATAGTTAATTAACAAAGCTATGTCCTTCAGTGGGGATGTCCAATAGAAACAAATAGAAATTTTATGCTATTTAATTCACAGGAAGCCAATCAACTAAC
Organism: uncultured Francisellaceae bacterium; assembly: GCA_964433995.1. Classification (GTDB taxonomy): domain Bacteria; phylum Pseudomonadota; class Gammaproteobacteria; order Berkiellales; family Berkiellaceae; genus CADEEZ01. The sequence goes on from CAYSTH010000175.1 coordinate 1,758, forward strand.
AACTTATTTTTTAAGTGATTTTGACAAAAAATAAAGTTACTGACTAACAAATAACACTTGTGTTATGATACTGCATGATAATTACTCAAATAATCTAATCAGCGGCAGGAAAAAATGTTCGGTCAAGATATTCAAGAACTCAGAAAAGTGTACTTCGATGCCTGGGAAAAATTTAACAATAAATCAGTTTTGTCACCCCTTGAAAATATTATTTCACAAGTGATTCTAAACCACCCTGAATATCATGATTTTTTCCTAGATAGAAGCAACTTAAACACTACCCTTTCTCATTCTGATGGCACTCCTCATTTCTTTCATTTAGGGCTGCATGTTGCCTTGGGTGAACAATTACAGGCTGATAGACCTAAAGGCATAAAAAAAATCTATACTAAACTGATGGAATTGTATTTCGACCCTCTTGAGGTGGAACATAAAATGATTCATTGTCTGATGACCTTTTTAGTGGAATCTTCTCAAAACCCTGGGGCACCTGATGAGAAAAAATACCTAGCCAAACTTGAGAAATTAATATGTTAGATAATATCAGCAACGAACTCACGCTTTTTATAGAAAGCTCCCGTGGTGTAATGCCTTTATTATTAAAAATAATAGGGGGTTTGTGGGCATTTAATTTACTTAATTGGGCTACTGGCTCAAAATTGTCAGTCTTAGGGATTGTCCCCAGAAAAATATATGGCTTACCTGGGTTAATTTTTTCGCCTCTGCTGCATGCTGATTTTACCCACTTGTTATTTAATACCCTGCCCTTTTTTGCTTTAAGCCTATTTATTTTATCTGTTGGTGTTACCCAATATATAGAAGTCACTGTGATCATTTGGATAGTGCAAGGCATATTAGTATGGTTGATGGGTAGGCATGGCAACCATATTGGTGCCAGTGGCGTGATTGCTGGTTATTTTGCTTTTGTACTCGCTCAAGCTGTTGAAAGACCCTCTGTGACCACTTTATTTGTGGGAGGCATTGCCTTGTATTACTTCGGAGGGATTTTGCTGAGCTTATTTCCCACAGAAGAACGTGTTTCTTGGGAAGGCCATTTATTTGGATTTTTGGCAGGGATATTAGCTGTCTTTTTATTATCGCCTCAAACACAGGCTTTTTTGCAGAATTTGTTAGCTTAACTGAACTACAATGGTGGGCAAAACAAAGCGCGCCCACCTTCTTTCATTTATTGCATCATAAATTCTTGCATATGTGTACTCACAATAGCTTCGAGATTGCTAATTTCTAGATCACTCAACTTTTGGAAAAATTTTTCTTTTTTAATATTGGATATCTTACCTTTATTTTGAAGCGAAAACTTAATAAACAAATCAATCAATCTATCAGGCATATCAACTTCTTCTTGCATTTCAGCTTTGGTTTTATCATACTTAAATATAAATTGTATTTCTTTTTCAAAATGCTCGTGTAATGTTTCTTGGATGCATGAAAAAAGATATTCTGCCATATGGGTGTAATCTATAAACTTGTAATAGCCATGTGTTGGTTTTTTTACCGATAAAACACCTTCTTTGGATAGCTCATAATCCGTTAAAATTGTCATTAGTGGTTTTGAAAAAGATTCTAATATTTGATCATATTCACGTATCTTTTTTAACATAACAGCAGAGATAGGAAATATAATGCCTTCTGGCGTAAATGCTTCTTTTGATAAAATATAATGAATCAAAAAGCGGTGAAGCCTACCATTCCCGTCTTCAAATGGATGTATAAAAACAAAACCAAAGGCTATTGCCGCAGCAAGCAAAACAGGATGAAGCTTATTGTTACCACTATTTTGAATTACGTCTAATAATCCATTCATCAATTCTTCAACATTTTCAGATTTTGGAGAAATATAGTGGATTTTTTGAAAATAATAATCAATATTTTCACCCACATAATTTTGAGTACTCCGATAATCACTGTCTTTAAA
>CAYSTH010000176.1:0-3662 GCA_964433995.1 uncultured Francisellaceae bacterium
TATTTTAGCAATAGGGAACCCAGTTGCTTTTGAGGCTAATGCCGAAGAACGAGATACTCGGGGATTCATTTCAATGACCATCACATCGCCATTATGGGGATTCACCGCAAATTGTACATTTGAGCCCCCTGTTTCTACCCCTATTTCACGCAAGCAAGCTATCGATGCTTTGCGCATGTACTGATATTCTCTATCGGTTAGCGTTTGGGCTGGTGCAACCGTAATGGAGTCGCCGGTATGAATGCCCATGGGATCGAGATTTTCAATAGAGCACACAATAATACAATTGTCATGCTTGTCTCGCACCACTTCCATTTCATATTCTTTCCAACCCAACACAGATTGTTCAATGAGTAATTCATGGGTAGGTGAGGCATCAAAACCGATTTTGCATAATGCGATAAATTCCTCATAGTTATAAGCAATACCGCCACCTGTGCCGCCTAAAGTATAGGAAGGTCTAATAATGGTAGGAAAATCAACCTGCCTTTGAAATTCGATAGCGTCTTCTAAATTTTTAGCCAAAAAAGAAGCCGGCATGGCAAGACCAATTTTTTTCATGGCTTGCCCAAATTTTTCTCGGTCTTCGGCTTTATCAATGGCCTCTTTATTGGCACCAATAAGCTCTACTTGGTATTTTTCAAGCACGCCGTGATGCGCTAAATCTAATGCACAATTTAAAGCGGTTTGTCCGCCCATGGTCGGCAACAATGCATCGGGGCGTTCTTTTTCAATGATTTTTTCAACCACTTCCCATCTGATAGGCTCAATATAAGTGCTATCGGCTAAATGGGGATCGGTCATGATAGTGGCAGGGTTCGAATTCACCAAAATAATGCGATACCCTTCGTCTTTTAGGGTTTTGACTGCTTGCGCACCTGAATAGTCAAATTCACCGCCCTGGCCAATCACAATTGGGCCTGCGCCAATAATTAAAATGCTTTTTATGTCGGTACGTTTTGGCATATTGTTTAAACCACTTGTAGTAATTTATGTTGTTGATAAAACTGAGCCATCGTCATAAATTCATCAAATAAAATCCCCATTTCTTGGGGGCCTGGACTGGCCTCTGGGTGGCCTTGAAAACCGATTGCAGGCAAAGTTTGATGCTTAATGCCTTGCAAACTGCCATCAAATAAAGAATGATGTGTTGCCACCAAATGCGCTGGCAAGCTGTTTTCATCTATGGCAAAGCCGTGATTTTGACTGGTGATAAAAACGCGTTTGGTTTGACGACACATCACAGGGTGATTGGCACCATGATGCCCTAATTTCATTTTGAGGGTCTTTGCCCCCAAACTTAATCCTAAAATTTGATGTCCTAAACAAATACCAAATATGGGCAAATGTTCTGCCAATAATTTTTGTGTGTTATGAATAGCATAATGGCATGCTTTAGGATCGCCTGGCCCATTTGATAGTAAAACACCATCTGGCATTTTATCGATGATTTTTTCAGCGGGGTAATCAGCTGGTACCACTGTCACATTGCAATTTCTATCTGCCAACATACGCAATATGTTGTGCTTTACCCCAAAATCATAGACCCAAATGTCTAACGCGTTGTCTTGCGTGCTAGTGTGGTAAGTATAAGGCTCTGATGTGGTGACTTTAATGGCTAAATCTAAATTTTCTAGCCCTCTCGTGGTTTTGGCTAGGTGTTCCGCTTGTTGAATAAGTGTTTCGTTCAACACAGGAGCAATTAATAAACACCCCATTTGCGCCCCTTTCTCACGAGTGACACAAGTCAGTGCGCGAGTATCAATGCCCGCAATGCCGGGTACCTGATTGGCTTGCAAAAAAAAACCTAGGCTTTGTTTAGATTGCCAATTACTGTCGAGTGAACTCAATTCTCGAATAATCAATGCCTTCGCATGCACACTGGGCGATTCGTTATCATGATGATTGATTCCCGTGTTACCTATATGTGGATAAGTGAGGCACACCATTTGTTCGGTGTAAGAAGGGTCACTTAAAATTTCTTGATAACCTGTCATCGCTGTATTAAAAACGACTTCGGCAGTTTGAAAGAGAGCTTGATCAGAATGAGAATAACCAATAGAAACACCGTGAAACCGATGACCATCGGCTAAAACAAGAACAGCTGGATGATTCATGCAATCCTCCAATTTTTTTTAGGCACAAATTGGCTGGATTCTAACGTAGTTCTAGTTTACGTTCAAGTGATTTTCATGCGCCTTATATTTCTGGCATGAATGCGCAGGGCTTTCGACGCTTTAATATACATTCAGGTGATCGTTGTTGAATTTGCTGACTAGATGTTTTCTTATTTTTTTGATATTTAAATAAAACAACTTCTGGTGATTTCATATCGGATTCAAAAGCCTTATTCGCGATAGGAAAATCATTTATCTCCCTATTTTCCTTAGGAGCTGACACATCAGTATGTTGATCAAATACTTGTGATATTTTATGAAAAGCACCGCCAACTAATGCGAGACAAATAGTCAGTTTTTTTTGTTTAATGATCTCCTGATTTGCTGGCTCTTGTAAAACTTCATAAAGCAATTGTGCAAATTGACCCGGCTCCCCTAAAAAGGCCCCGCACCCCAAAGCAGGAAAAACCAATGCCCTGTCTGCTTTTGCCCTTTCTAAAACGGTACGTATAGAAAGTTTAATTTCTTTTGCATATTGAGCATTTGTTGCCTGATTGAAATAAGGAAAAGGTTTATAAATATAAGGTGCGCCAGTTAACCAACGTAAATCTGGTGCTACCACTTGAGAAAAATCTACTACATGAGGAGACCATTTTTCTTGTGAAGCCTCGCTTTTGGTCCATATCAAAACATTATTCACCCTCTCATATTCACCCGAATTAATTTTTGCAATTTCGGAGTGAATAATTTGTCTTTCAGCTAAAACAACTGAATAAATCATTTTTGCTCTTTGAAACCAGCTCACATTTTTTAATTGATGACTGGCCGCCAGCTTAGCAAAACGATCTGTTAACCCATAAAATTTATCTAACACCTTAATTAAGGCTATTTTTTGTTCTTGGACCTCAATTTTGTTCACTTTTTTATATAATGAAAAGCGAATTTTGTCTTGCAAAAGAGAAACTCGTGAAAGATGTTCATCTAATGTTCCCACGTGTCGACGAACCGCACCTCCTGGAACATGTGAATTAGCAGGGTTAACCAACTCCACAGAATACCCTTTATTAACGAGCAGTTCCGTCGCTTCACTAAACCCTCCTTTCAGTAGAAAAACAGGTGCCGCCCCTATCTTATATTCTTCTATCAAAGAAATAGGGAGCATACTTTCTGCGAAAGTAACGTTTTTTTCTTCGTCAAAATTCTTCAGGCTATCTACATCAGCTTGAAACTGGTAGTAATCTATGGCTTTATGAAAATATTGATTGAGTGCAACCGCGTGAAAAAAAGGCAATAAATCTATCGCTTACACCATAGACTAGTTGTCTTGTAAAAGAAGTCAGTGTAGAAAAAACAAATGACATTTTGGGTTTTGCCCAAGAAACTAAAATATGCAACATTGATAGATACCTCAACTGCGTTTATAAATCTTCACTACCAATATCGTCTATATGAGTATGATGAGCGAGAAATGTTTATGTCGTTTTTAAATTTAAAACATCATTCATGTTATATAAGGCGGGTTTGTTTACTTTATTCACCCAGCTT
>CAYSTH010000177.1:0-3640 GCA_964433995.1 uncultured Francisellaceae bacterium
AATAGTGCCTACGTTTACGTGCGGTTTCTTACGCTCAAATTTTTCCTTCGCCATTTTAAAAACCTCTTTAACTTTATTGTTTCTTGATAATTGCTTCAGCAATATTCGTTGGTGCTTCTAGGTATTTTGCAAATTCCATAGAGTAAGTTGCACGCCCTTGAGTTGCTGAACGTAGGTCAGTTGCATAACCAAACATTTCTGCTAATGGAACTTCTGCACGAATAACCTTTCCTGCAGGTGAATCTTCCATTCCTTGAACCATACCTCTTCTACGATTAAGATCACCCATCACATCACCCATGTAATCTTCTGGAGTAACAACCTCAACCGCCATTATTGGTTCTAACAGAACTGGTTTAGCTTTTAATGCACCTTGTCTAAAGCATTGTGAGCCGGCAATCTTAAACGCCATTTCACTTGAGTCAACTTCGTGGAAAGAACCATCAAATAGGGTAACTTTAATATCAACAACAGGATAACCAGCTATAACCCCATTTTGTAACTGCTCTTGCACACCTTTATCAACAGCAGGGATATATTCCTTAGGAATAACACCACCTACAATTGCATTGACAAACTGATAACCTGCACCAGCTTCCTGGGGCTCAATCTTAAGCCATACATGGCCGTACTGACCTCGACCACCAGATTGGCGAACAAATTTACCTTCTTGTTCAACAGGCATTTTAATCGTTTCACGGTAAGCAACTTGAGGTTTACCAACATTTGCCTCAACGTTAAACTCACGCTTCATTCTATCAACAATAATTTCAAGGTGTAATTCACCCATACCTTCAATAATTGTCTGGCCAGACTCTTCATCCGTATGTACTCGGAAAGAAGGATCTTCTTGAGCTAATTTACCCAAGGCAATAGACATTTTTTCTTGGTCAGCCTTCGTTCTTGGCTCAACAGCAACTGCAATTACAGGGTCAGGAAAGTCCATACGCTCTAAAGTTACAACTTTATCAACATCACAAAGTGTATCACCCGTAGTAACATTTTTAAGCCCTACAGCAGCAGCGATATCGCCCGCTCTAACTTCTTTAATTTCTTCTCTTGAATTTGCATGCATTTGCAGTAAACGCCCAATACGTTCTTTTTTGCCTTTCACTGGGTTGTAAACTGTATCACCACTTTTTAGTACACCAGAGTAAACTCTGAAATAAGTTAAAGTACCAACAAAAGGGTCAGTTGCAATTTTAAAAGCCAATGCGGAGAAAGGCTCATCATATGAGGTTTCACGCTTAACTTCTTCACCATCTTCATCAATACCGCGAATAGCAGGAATTTCAGAAGGTGATGGTAAATACTCAACAACACCATCTAATACTGCTTGAACACCTTTATTTTTAAAAGCTGAGCCGCAGAAAACAGGAACAATCTCGTTATTAATTGTTCTAATGCGTAAGGCTTGTTTAATTTCTTCTTCAGAAATGTCTTCGCCTTCTAAATATTTTTCCATTAAATCTTCAGATGCTTCAGCTGCGGCTTCAATAATTTTAGCGCGATACTCTTCGCATTGAGCCTGCATACTAACGGGAATTGCTTCGTACTTAAAAGACATCCCTTTAGATTCTTCGTCCCATTCAATGGCTTTCATTTTTATTAAGTCAACAACACCAACGAAGTTTTCTTCAGCACCGATTGGTAGTTGAACAACAACAGGGTCTGCACCTAAACGCTGTTGAATTTGTGATACCACTCTTAAGAAGTTGGCACCCATTCTATCCATTTTATTTACAAATACAATTCTTGGTACACCGTATTTGTTTGCTTGACGCCATACTGTTTCTGATTGAGGTTCTACACCTGACACAGAATCAAATACAACTACAGCACCATCGAGAACACGCAACGAACGCTCAACCTCAATCATGAAATCAACGTGACCCGGTGTGTCAATGATATTAATTCGGTGTGGCTGGAAATTTTTATCCATACCAGACCAATAGCAAGTTGTTGCAGCAGAGGTAATCGTAATCCCGCGCTCTTGTTCTTGAACCATCCAGTCCATTGTTGCTGCACCGTCGTGTACCTCACCAATTTTGTGAGATACACCGGTATAGAACAAAACGCGTTCTGTCGTAGTCGTTTTCCCAGCATCGACGTGTGCGGCGATGCCTATATTTCTGTATAGATTTAATGGGGTAGACACGTCTTAACTCTCTCTTAATTCCATCTAAAATGAGCGAAAGCTTGGTTAGCTTTTGCCATTTTATGTGTATCTTCGCGTTTTTTGGCCGCTGTACCTTTATTTTCCAAGGCATCCATTAACTCACCAGCAAGACGTAACATCATACCTTTCTCGCCACGGTTACGAGCAGCTTGAACGATCCAACGCATACCGAGAGCAATAGATCTATCAGTTCTAACTTCAACAGGCACTTGGTAAGTTGCACCACCAACACGTCTAGAACGAACTTCTACACTTGGACGTACATTATCAAGAGCTTGTTCAAAATACTGAAGAACTGTTTTGCTTCCAGCTGAACCACTTTCATCTTCATCTTTTTTTAGCTTTTTAGCGCGCTCACTAATTACATCAAGAGCACCATAGATGATTTTTTCAGCAGTTGACTTTTTACCACTAATCATTAAAACATTAATGAACTTAGCAAGTAACTCACTGTTATGCTTAGGATCCGGTAGGATCTCACGTTTGGGGACTTCTCTTCTTCTTGGCATATCAAATTCCTAAATCAGTTTATTTCTTATCTTTTGGCTTTTTCGTACCATACTTAGAGCGACCTTGTTTACGGTCAGCAACACCGGAGGTATCAAAGCTTCCACGTACGATATGATAACGTACACCTGGTAAGTCTTTTACACGACCACCACGAATAAGTACTACTGAGTGCTCTTGTAAATTGTGACCTTCACCACCGATATAAGAGGTAACCTCAAACCCGTTTGTTAAACGTACACGGGCAACCTTACGTAATGCAGAGTTAGGTTTTTTAGGGGTTGTTGTATAAACACGGGTACACACACCGCGTTTTTGTGGGCAAGCTTCCAAGGCGGGGACATTAGACTTCTTAGAAGCATCCTCGCGAGGCTTTCTTACTAACTGATTAATAGTAGCCATTTATTCTTAACTCCGAACTTTCTCTTGTATTTATTTCGAATGCATAAAGAGGCCGGATTCTATATAGGTATGGCTGGTTTGTCAAGCACAAACCAGTCTTTACTATATATAACCGTAATAAAACCTCATTATTGCTCATGATTGTCTTCTGCATTGAGAGCTTCGCTTAATGCGTGTTCCACATCAACAGCAGAAACTGAATGAGAACCATGCTCATTATTTGCCACTTTTGCACGTTTAGCCTTCCTTGCCTGATGGTAGGCATAACCAGTACCAGCAGGAATTAGACGACCAACCATAACGTTCTCTTTTAAACCACGTAAATCATCTATTTTACCGCTAACTGCAGCCTCAGTAAGAACGCGCGTTGTTTCTTGGAAAGACGCAGCTGAGATAAATGATTCTGTAGCAAGAGAAGCTTTAGTAATACCTAATAAAATAGGAGTACCTTGGGCTGGATGTTTCCCTTCTGCTATTAAGCGATCATTTTCTTTGAGCATTACGCTTTCTTCTATTTGCTCACCAACGAGGAACTTAGAATCACCAGTTTCA
>CAYSTH010000178.1:0-3614 GCA_964433995.1 uncultured Francisellaceae bacterium
CTCTTTAATACAGTAAATCATCATGCATTAAGGAGGCATATACACAGACTATCTTTAATCAAAAATAAAAAAGAAGCAGAAGAAAAATATCTTGATTGGGATGATTGCCAAGCAGCGCAGTTTTTTTCTCCTCTCCTTGCACCTGCACATTTACGAAATATCAAACGTAATAATAAGAAGAGAAGTCAAGCCATAGCAAAGTTATATAATACCATTACCAATACCCCAGAAGTTATTGGTCTTAATTTGCACTTGGAATCAATTATTGCATGGAGACAGCATATCAATGCTCAGAAAAATAATTTGTCATTTTCTACCATAGCAACTATAGCTGCTGTTATTATATTCATCATTTCTGTGGTATCCGATGTTTCGCCTGAAGAGAATCAAAATAACAGCAGCATCACAGCAGCCACCAATGTATCGCCTCAAGATAGTCAAGATAGTGCCGACACTAATACTCAAATAAACAATATAAAAATAAATAAAGAAACTGATGAAGAAATACAAAATCGTATTGAAAAAGAAATACCTAGAATACCAGATATTTAAATATTACCAGATATTTCACAGTGGTTATTAACAAGTTTATTTTACAGAATATGGCTAAGTTCAAATGTTATAATCACTTACAATCAACTATTCAACGTAACCTAGTTATGCGATAGCACTGCCTTAAATCAAAGCGTACTTTAAGACGGACTATTTGGCAGCAGAAAATTAAAACAAATGGCCAGTCAGTTGACATGTCACTAATTCAACCGGTAAAAAGCATCAACAAATAATAATGATAATGAGTGATAAATGCTTGAAAAATTAGACGTGTTAATCGTTGGAGCAGGGGCAGCAGAGCTTATTTAGACTGGGGTTAGACTTTATTGGGATAAATTGAGAAGGATGCGTTACCCAGTCCTTGTTAAAAAAATTTTGGTAGTGTTTAAATAACTGTGTCAGCTTTCTTAAATTGTTATAATTTAGCCAATTTCAAAAAGAAGCGATAGACAAGCTAAAATCTGGCCAATCATTGACCGGCAAAGATGGCATTCTCACCCCTCTTATCAAGGAAATTATCGAAGCAGCCCTTGAGGGAGAAATGGATGCTCATCTGTCTGAATGTAAAGACCAGCATCAGGCTAATCGCCGAAATGGTAGCCTGAAAAAGACCATGAAAACAGGCACAGGGTCGTTTGAATTAGAGACCCCACGAGACCGCAATAGCAGCTTTGAGCCTGAGTTAGTAAAAAAACGCCAAACCGTTTTAAATGAATCACTTGATAACAAGGTACTTTCGCTCTATGCCACTGGCATGAGCTATGAGACCATCACTGACCATTTGGCAGATATGTATGGCCTGGAAGTATCCCCCGCTAAAATTAGCCTTATCACCGATAAATTGCTGCCTGTTATTACCGAATGGCGTAATCGTCCGTTGGAAGAGGTTTATCCGGTTGTATTTTTAGACGCGATGCACTTTAAAGTGCGCGAGGAAGGTAAAGTAACTAGCAAGGCTTTTTACTCTGTTCTTGGCGTGAATAAAGAAGGTCGTAAAGATATTTTAGGCATGTATCTTTCAGAAAACGAAGGCGCACATTTCTGGCTGGGTGTATTAAATGATTTACGTTCACGTGGATTAGAAGATATTTTAATAGCGAGCATTGATGGCTTAAAGGGCTTCCCTGAAGCTATTGCAGCAGTGTACCCAAAAACAGAAATTCAGCTTTGCGTGGTGCATCAAATTCGCAATTCACTTAAGTATATTGTCAGTAAAGATCAAAAAGCATTTATGGCTGATTTGAAGCTTGTTTATAAAGCAACTAGCAAAGACTTAGCAGAGCATCGCTTGCTAGAAATTGATGAGAAATGGGGTAAAAAATATCCTGCTGTTATCAAATCCTGGCAAGCCAACTGGGAAGCTTTATCGCAATATTTTAAATACCCTGAAGAGCTTCGCCGTATTATTTACACAACCAATATTGTCGAGGGATTCCATCGGCAAATTCGTAAATATACGAAAAGCAAAGGGGCATTTACAAGTGAAAATGCCCTGCTTAAGCTGATTTACTGTGCCTGCCAGAAAGTGCTGGAAAAGTGGTACCAACCTATGCACAATTGGGCGCTGATTGTATCCCAGCTAAAAATTTATTTTGATGGTCGATTAAATTTAGAGCTGAGATAATTTTATGCTGACACAGTTTGATGAACGCTCTCCCTTATCTACAGGTAGGCAATCATCGATTTTGTTACCCTGGAATAATATTCCCTGTCAAACCTCTCTGGAAAAAGATATTGTTTTGTTACGAGGTGAATTTAACATTTCTAATGGTATTGGTATTTCCTATACAAATGGAATGATAAGGGAAGGCATAGGATTAGGCGCTGATATTAAAGATCTTAAATTTTATCAACGCATAATCAAAAATAATGAAATATACGATATATTAAGAAGAGTTCGTTTTTTACTATTTAAAAAGAAACATAATACTCTTCATTAATTATGTAGTTAATCCGCCATCAATTATCATACAACTTCCTGTAGTAAAAGATGCCTCATCAGAAGCTAAATATAATGCTGCGTTAGCTATTTCTACAGTTGTTGCAATTCTACCGAGCGGATGCATTAAAGGGATTCTTCTCTGTAATTGTTTAGAATATTCGCCTGCTTTATCTGTCATCGCTGTGTCAACAAAACCAGGACATAATGCATTTATTCTTATATTAGATTTAGCATATTCTAATGCAACAGATTTTGTTAAGCCTACCACAGCATGCTTGCTTGATGCATAAGGCGATAAACCTAAAGCATTGCCAATAAGACCAGATGTTGATGCAATATTAATTATCGATGCCGGTTTTTCATGCTTTATAAGGAAATTGATTTCTAATTGCATCGAATGCCAAATTCCAAAAAAGTTAGCATTCATTACTTCACAAAGGTCAGAAAAATTCGTTTCGTGAAATGGCTTGATATCTCCACTTATCCCTGCATTATTAACTGCAATATCTATAGTACCTAGATAATTAATGGCATTATTAAAAAAATTCTCAAGCTCATCTGTATTATTCACATCTGCAACATAAAACTTAGAATTAGGTATGTTTTTTTCTATTATTAATCCTTTTTCTTTTGATCTTCCGCAAAAGGCAACTTGACCACCCTCCTCAGTAAATTTTTTAACAATAGCTTCACCTATCCCAGATGTTCCACCAACTACTAAAATTTTCTTATTTGCCAATCTATTCATACAATCCCCTGCAACTTTACTTACTCAGTACTTTATCAATTTATGTTTAATGAAAATTTATCAAGTTTTTACTAATTTGGCCAACGTCGTCTGATTCTCCAATAGATAAAATGAATTCATCATTTATTGGTACGTAATTAGGCTTAAGTTCATCTACCAACGACTCGTATTCTTTATCCTGTGTACTCATTAATGTCATGTGTGGGTCATAATTACTTTTGATAGGATGTCCAATTATTTCGGCGATCATCTTATGCATATTGTGCAGATCATTAATTCTATCAGGCAAAAGCGAAGCCCAAAATATTTTTTGATTGAAGATAGTCTGTGTATATGCCTCCTTAATGCATGATGATTTACTGTATTAAAGAG
>CAYSTH010000179.1:0-3558 GCA_964433995.1 uncultured Francisellaceae bacterium
ACATGTTTCAAAATTGAATTACAATTTTTGGATATAGGTCATAAAATATTTTCAAGCTGATTTCAACACGTCAAAAATCAAAAAAGGATTATTAATATGATCCAAACTAAAACCTTCATAAAACGGGATCAGATCATTTGTTTGTTTTTAGGTCAATAAAAATTTAGGCTCTATTTATTTTATTTATATAAAATATTGAACTGTTTTTCTTATGGAGAATCAAATTTCGTGTTAGTTTTTTTAATTTGGGGGACAGTTATGTTTAAAAAGAAAATAAAGACCGCTTTTTTTTCTTTACTGATAGCATGTTCGTATGGATATATGGCGCAAGCATATTCATCGACTCCAGAAGTAAAGTTATTTTGTGAGTATAAAAAAGTGAAAACTGAAAATATTTTTAAGAATACATACTATTCAGGAGATCAAGATAAAAGCACTTTACCCGTAAATAATTTTACGGATATATCTTTTCCTGATTCTGAAAGAATTTACTTAACTCTTGAACAAGAGTTTTTATATTACAAAAAAAACAACACGACTTATGATTTAGAAAAAAATAGCCGCATATCAGCTAATGAAATAACCTTTGAGTTTGATAATAAAAAAGTTCATATTGATAGAAAAACTGGAAACTCCGAAATGATATTAACTCAAGATATTGAAAGTTCTAAAACTGGTGAGCTCAACAATATTGAACAGAAATATATAGGAAAATGCATTATTGATGACGATAAGCGAGCCTTTTAAACTAAAAAAATTAAATTAAAACATATAAAAATTCCAGAACCAGGCTTGTATTATTGTATTTCTGTTCCATTAAAGTTTTGTAAAACCTGGATGCCACCTCGCAATACGCTTCCTGCTACGCTCGCGTTTCGCAGGACAAGTCGCGTATTTTGGCTGGCATGACACTATTTGGAACAGCACGATCTCATGTAGGGGCCGGTCCCCGTGCCGGCCCTTTATCAGAATCTCTGTCCCCACTTTCATGAATAAAAAAAGATTTGCGAGATATCGTTAATAAAAAACAAGAGGGCCGGCACGGGGACCGGCCCCTACAAAAATCGCAATTTTAAATTTTTATAATTATCAATTGATATCCTGTGGAATGAGATCATTATGGAATGGACTCAGGCTTGTATTATTGTATTTCTGTTTCTTTTTGAATTTTTATAGAGCCTGGATGCCACCTCGCAATACGGCTCACACTTCGCAGGACAAGTTGCGTATTTTGGCTGGCATGACACTGTTTGGGGCATAACCAATTTCTAAATACAATAATACGAACCTGATTCAAACCTGCCCCTACTCTCCTGCTAAATCATTAAGATTAATGGATGATACTATTAGATGAAATCCACTCATTAATTTCGTCTATTAGTTCATTGATTTTTTCTGGCATGTTGAGTTCATTTTTATACCTACCAATGTTGCGCAAATGATTAGTCCACAACTTTTGTAAATTTTTAAGTTCAGAATCATCAAACTTAATTGGAAAAATTAACTTTGACTTTCGGTTAGTGAAGGTGGTCATAATGGCATTTTTCAATTTGATGGGTTCTAATAGACCAGGTTCTCGAGACATAAGCAAAACATCATGATAATCTTTCATTCGACTATTTAAAGATCCCTTTGAAATAATTGATTCTAATTTTTCAGAAAAAATACTTTCAGGTGGGTATACTAGCAAACTGATTTCACCAGCAAAAATTGGCTTTCCTTTATATTCATATGGATAAAATATCTTTTCCAAAGGGATAACTAAATCCCCCACCCCAATATCAATTTGAATTTTGTCTTTCATTTTTCCACAATTAGAATGAAGAAATATTCTGAACCCAGCATATTGCATATGAGGCTGTGCAAGCACTTCAATTTTATCCAAGGTAAACAGAATCGCATCATTAAGATCAATACTAATAATATTAAGAATTATTTCTTTTACATGAGACTCTTCAGCATTTAATTTGGTTAACAAAAAATCAATATCCATCGTTTCGCGCCCGATACTAATATAATTAGCAAGCAGCAGACCTCCTTTAAATATAAATTTTTCTTGATGCTCAGAATTGGCTAATCTCGCTAAAAAGCGTTCTAGTAAAAATTGTTTCCAAACTTGGTTAAAAGTTTGTTCTTTTTCTTTTGCAATAGATTTCAGTCTATATTTTAGAGCTTCTTCATTCATGTTGTTAAAGCCAATAAGTAGGAATCAATATTAATACGTAACAATTTTGAATATTTCTTGATCTTATCTATGCTAATTTTTTCTTTCCCTTTTTTCTCTAAAGCTAAACGCAATGCTTTTATAGCAGTTTCTAAACTAAGATATCGAAATGAATCAAGAATTGTTCTTTCTCGATCAAAAATTGGCAATAATATACCATTCTTTTTTATAAAAATTTTACCTAGATCCATATTTCTAAATCGGACAATTTTAACTGTGTTGTTTGCCCTGTGTCTGGTACTATTTTTTACAGCTATCCAATGTTGTCTTGGTATCTCATCAGTTAATTGATATAAAGCCAAAGCTGATATTAAACAAATAACCCCTTGTTTGACACAGGCAATTGAATTTGCAAGATCTTCTATCTTAAAATCTTCTAGTGTTGGCGCATTCATTCCACGATAAATACCATGCCCTAACTTTTCTAAGGCACCTATTTTTACGTAATAAGAAAGCAAAGCAGAACTCACTCCACACTTTATAGCCTCTCGGCTTGTAAAATAAGGAGCCTCTATAAGCTCACCTAGTTTTTGCAGCGTTGTTTTCATTACCATAATCTCATATTTTAACATTGGCACTCACTTAAATTAACTGAGTGCCAATGTTAAAATTATAGACTATAATATCTATATGAATCAAATGCTTAAATGATATAAAAATTACCTTATTTTTCAATGATCTTTGGCTAAATCAAACAGAAAAAACTGTGTAAGTACAGATATTAATTGGCTAACAGATTTTAGATAGTACAAACCAACCAACCTAATAATCTCTAAAAAAAGTGTTACTTAATAATGCTAACATAGTGAATGTATTTGCCACCAAAAATGCTGGCGTTAAGTTTTTGAAAAAACAAAAGCAAAAAAAAGCGCCCAGGTTACCCCCAAGCGCAATAGAAATCTGAATGAGATCATTTTTACTCTTCTTTTTTTGGGCAATAAATTGCTTACAAACTTGAGTTGTGTCTGTCATATCAAACCTTACTTAAATTATAAATATAGAAATACAACGATAAACATCTACCGACCTATTCAGATTTTTTTATTCCTACTGCTTGGCCCTGTCATGGATTTCTTCTGCATGCAGAATCCTAAGTTTTGTTGTAGGCAATATGTTTTTATTGGCGTGTGAATAGCCAATTGAAGTGGAATTTTCCATTTTTATCCCTAAAATCAAATAGTAAATCAAAAATAATAAAAATTAATTTGTTTAGCTAACAACTTTGATTAAGTGGAAAAATAGATTAGAATGCGTGTAGCCATGAGTTAATCTCCTCTACCATGGCAATCGCACTAAATCTTCTGTATTTTTCAGCATATGTAACTGTTTGATTT
>CAYSTH010000180.1:0-3543 GCA_964433995.1 uncultured Francisellaceae bacterium
TGTGGGTATTTCAGCAATGGTAGTTCACACATTATGTACTCAAAAAATTGATCAGATTGTTGGACAGGCTAAAAAGACAGGTTTTGATATTATAACCTTAGTAGAGCAAAGTGAAAGAGCATGAGTTTTGAGTTTGATGAAGTTCATCGTAGACACACTCCGGAACCAGAATTGGTTCCTATTCTTGATGCATTAACTTGTATCATTTTCTTTTTGATGTATACGACAACTTTTATGGAGTTAACGAGCCTGACTTTACCTCCGTCGGCAGTTAGTCGTGTGAAGGCAGAATCTCAGAGCGACTCTACTCCAACAACACCAAAACTGTTTGTTAATATTGAAAATCAACGGATTGATCTACTGTTGAAATGGACAGGAAAGTCTCCTGGTCAGGTAAAAAAAACTTTAGTTAGAAGTCATCCCGATAGATATTCGAAAACTTTAGAAGATGAAGTGGAAAAAATTGTGAAAGATTTTGCTGCGAAATATCCTGATGAAAAAACAATCCAGTTAGGCTTTGCTGAACGTGCTACTTATCAAGAGTTAGTAACTGTTATGGATGGAATTAGAAATAAAATTCAAGATATTGTCTTGATTTCTCCAGATGATGTGAGAAGCAACAAAGAGGATTCCAATGGATCTTGATTCAGTTTCAATGCCTAAAAGAAATGTATTGGCGCTACAGTTAGCGCCAATGATCGATATCTTTTTCTTGATTATTATATTTCTATTGAAATCAACTATTGTGGCTGATGTTTCAGTTATTTTTCCAAGTCAAATGCATCCACCATTGAGTCAAAGTAGAGAAAATTTAGATACGTTTCCCGAAGTGGTTTTAAACGAGACTGAAGTGACATTAGGTTTTCTAAATGTAACAAAAAAATTAGAAGAGATTGATACCCTTACTGATGAAGACATAGGGGTTTTGAAGGCAAAAGTTGACAGTTATATAAAATCAAAGGATGAAAAAATAAGAAAACAGTCGATTAATATTAATTTTATCACCTCACGAGAGAATAATTATAAAAATATATTTACTGTAGTTAAATTTCTAAGACGTATTGGTTTTCAATCAATTCAATTTATTGCAGAGGGAAATTCTTAATGAATTTTTTTTTGAAATTTATAATTTCTACTATGTTAGTTCTTTTTAGCCTGAGTGAGGCTCATTCAGAGAGTAAATCATTTTTAGCTCAGGTTAGAGAATTAGAAAAAAGTGGAGATGACCTAGGTATTCGTATTTTAGTTAGGAAAAATTTCAAAAAAAAATTAAGTGTCAAAGATTGGTTTGAGGTTAGAAAATTATTAATGAAAAGGCCAAAAGTTGGATTTGATGCTATTACCGCTTGGGATAGGCAAATTTCATTGAAGGCGACGTCTCTAGAGAAAGAGTCGGACAAAATTTTCCAGTTTCTTGATAAGGCAGATGAATATTCTTTAAATAAAGAGTATGAAAAAAGTTTTGAAATGTATCAAAGGGCTGCAAAATATTTTAAAACTTCTAATAAAGGAAGAATTCCCAAGGGGAATCAGCAATTGTATTTGAATATAATTCATCAAATGGCTAGATCCTTGTATGGTCAAAAGCGTTTTAATGAAGCACTTGAAGTTTATGATTGGATTTCTCCGGTTTACCCACAAATAAGACAAGTTTTATTTGAAAAGATGTGGACCTCATTCAGAGCTGGAAAATATGATGTAGCTCTTGGAACCATTGCATCGCAACAGTCAGGGTATTTTTCCGAGTATCTTCATCCTGAAAGTTATTTGATCAAGATATATATTTTCAAAAGATTGTGTCGTAAAAAGGATATTAATTATACTGTAGATGCAATAAAAAAAATATTTATCGGTTTTAAAAAATGGCAAATTTACTTATTTAGAATGGGCTAAAACAGACCTTTATTACATGTCTTTGGCGCAATTGATTGAATCAGGGCAAACAAAAGTAGATAGCAATTCCTATATCAACGAGAAGGATAGATTAGACGAGGTTAAAAAAATCCAAGAATCTTTAAAAGAACGTTTTAAAGTACAAAAAGAAGTACTTCAAGCGCAGTTAGAACGGGTCTATGGATATGCCACCCTGGCTCTTGGAAATGATCAGGAAGTTCTGAAAGGATTAGAGTCTTTACCAGATAGCAAGGTGATAGAGAAAAAGTCATATATAGCTTGGCCAGCAAGTGATGCTGAAGAATGGTTAGATGAAATTGGATCCCATGTTTATATTGGAAAATCAGAATGTCAAAGTGCAACGCTAAATAATGAGAATAATAAAGATAAGAAAGAGTGATGGAGATGAAAACTATAGGCTCTACCTTTTTACTATTGAGTTTGAGTTTTTTTTCAAAAAGCTCCTTTGCTCAAAAAAAGGAAGTACGTTTTGACAGTTCTCAGTTGAAGTCTTCTGACGCTGAATCAGCCGCAAAAAACAGTGCTATCGTTCCTAACAAAGTTGGCCCTGCGAATAATAAAAAGGAAAAATTAAAAGTTGATATTTTGGTTGATGATGATCCTGCCAAGTTAGAAAAGCAAGTTAAGGCTTTACAATTAATTCTAAAAAATGAAAAAGACCGTGCTAAAAAAATAAATCTCTACTTGAGATTAAGTTATCTGCATGTATCGATTGCCAAAAAGTACAGTGTCAAGAGAGTGGCAGGAGAAAAAATTTCAATAGCTGAAAAAAAGCATTTGGATGAAGCCGACAAGATTATCGCATTTCTTTTGAAAAATATTGAGAATAACAATAAAGCTTTATCGACTCTGTACAACATTAAAGGCCTTGTGAGTTATGAACTTGATAAGGTTGCTGAAACTGTCGAAAATTTTTTAAAATCCATTGAGTTAAATCCAAGCAATAATCAAGCCGAGGTGATGGCGTTGTTTGTTGGAGAATATTATTTTGATCAAGAAAAATATGAAGAGGCCATAAAATATTATCAACTGTTTTACAAGAGGATGAATTCAAATCAGAAGTCTTTATCCGACTATAAAGTAGCCTGGTCTTATCTAAATTTAAAGGAATTAGATAAAGCCGAACATCAGTTCATGAAAGTAATCAAAGAAAATTTAGATAGCGGAACAACTGAAGATGCCTATAAAGACCTGGCTTTTATTTTAACCCAAAATCAAGACGAAGTAGGGCTGATTACGAAGGTGAATTTGTTTACCAATAGTAATGAAATAAAATCAAAGTTATATTACTTTTGTTTATTATTTTATCTGCAATCCTCTAAGGATAAAACACGCGAGAGTTTGTTTAAAGAAGCACTTCATTTACAGAAAGATTACTATGAACAATTAAAAATTTTGGCTTTGAAGGTCAGCTTTGAAAAGCGTGATATTCCTACTTTGGGTATGAATCAAGCCATAGAGAAGGTAGATGCTAAACTGAACTCAGCAAAACCAGCCATTCGTGAGAAGTTTCTTAAGAACGATGCAAAACAATTAGAAGATGAGTCTGAGTACAACATAAGAACCCATATTGATGCTTATTCTGGAAAACTTAAAACTGAGCAAAATTTAACTAAAAAACAAATTTCC
>CAYSTH010000181.1:0-3533 GCA_964433995.1 uncultured Francisellaceae bacterium
AAAATAATATCATCATTTCCACCAACTTGGTTACAGAATAAAATAGGAGCCTTTGCTTTTAAGGCGGTTTGTTTAAAAATGGCAGTTCTGTCTTGTTGTTTATGAATATTGCTTGGTGAGGCATTAAGCACAATAATAAAATCTACTTTATTATCTTCAAAATGACTTGCTGGGTTAATAGGGTAATCTAGGGCAGGGTGTTTTGCCCAACCGTCTTCACATATTAAAAAACCAATGGTGTAGTCTTTAAAGAAAAATAGATTATTGCTGTCAGTCGTTGGCCCTGGTTCAAAATGTCTAGCTTCATCAAATATGTTATAGGCAGGCAATAATTTTTTATGATATATGTGAATGATTTTGCCCTGATAAATGACAAGTAGACTATTGTATAATGGTTTTCCAGTTCCTATATTACGAGTAATCGCACCTAGTACAATTGCGCAAGAAAGCATTTTAGTTTTTTCAATGATTTTTTGTAAATAAAAATCATGTTGTTCTAAAAAATCTGAACGTCCTAATAAATCATGAGGGTAGTAGCCACAGATGCTTAATTCGCTAAAAATAATCATCTCAGAAGTCTTTTGACTAGCCTCAATAGCATCTATTATTTTTTTATAATTGCCCTCAAAATCGCCAATTTGGTAGTTTAATTGAGCCAAAGTGATATTCATATGGTATTGCTTTTATAGAGTTAATTGATAAGTTTCTTTGATAAGTTTGAGGCTTTTATTGTCTTCACAGACAATTTTATTGGGCGTGTCAGAGATTTTGACCACGACTTGATTATTGACATGCGTTAGTTTTATAACGATGTCTAGTGAAGGCAAGCTAAAATCGTTGGTTAAATGCGTTCCGATGCCAAATAATACCGGTATGGTTTTTTGAAAAGTGTGATAAATATGAATCATTTTTTCAAAAGTCAGTGAATCGCTAAAAACCAATAATTTTTCTTTAGGTGAAATATCATTTTTTATATAGTAGTCAATGGCTTTTTTTCCCCAGGCAATCGGATCGCCTGAATCATGCCGAAGCCCACGAAATTTTTTAGCGAGTTCTGGTGTGAATTCTTGCAAAAAACAGTCCATATTAATGGTATCTGTCAAAGCAATGGTTAATAGTCCGTGATATTCTTTTAACCAGATTTCAAGTGCTGTTTTTTGATGCGTTTCTAAACGTGGCGCTAATACCTGAAAAGCCTGAATATATTCATGAGCCATGGTTCCAATGGGTGGAATATCTAAGCGTTTTGCAAGATAGAGGTTACTTGTGCCATATAAATATTCAGGGATATGCTTATGTAAATATTCAACAACGTATTGGTGCCATTTTTTTGAAAAACGTCTTCGTGTACCAAAATCAGAAAATCTAAAATCTTTTAAGGCATCTTTTGGCTGAAATTTTAGATGATTAACTTTTTTCTCTAATCTTTCTATTGCATTTTCTAGCAATTCATTTGACTCAAAATCTTGGGTATATGATTCGCTGATAATGGCTAAAACAGGCACTTCAAATAAAATAGTTTCAAGCCAAGAACCATTAATTTCCAGTGAAAAATGTGTGTTGTCTGCCGTGATGACAATATCTTTAGCATTGAGCTGAAAATTTTTTAGGTAATTTAAAAAATCGTCTTGAAAAAAACCTAAGGTTTGTAAGTATTCAATTTCATCACTTTTGAATGTTAAAGTGCATAATTGATTGATTTGATCTTGAATATCGTCTTGATGTGAACCAAGTTTTTCCCCAATATGGTTTCTTCGAGAAATAAACTTATATCTTACCTGTGTGTCTTTAAAATGATGAAAAACACATTGCATCATCGTTAGTTTATAAAAATCAGTATCTAACAAACTAGTGATGATAGGGGAAGCATTATTTGTATGCGACATTTTTATTATGTACCACGAATTGTTCTGGTTCCAGCAATTGAATTTCTTTTATACTCGAAATGATTTGTGCGCCAGCAGCGCTCATTTCTTCTAATGCTTTTTGTGTTGAAAGGGGATCAAGGCCACGGCAAGCATCAAGATTGACAATCACTGTGAAACCCGCTTTTAAAAGTTGTAATACAGAGATTTTGACACAATAATCGGTTGCTAAGCCACCAACCAAAATAGTGGTGATATTTTTGTGACATAAATACTCTATTAGGCCTGTACTGAGTTTTTCTTGTAAATCATGGTAACAGGCACCATATGGATGCATATCAGGCTCAATGCCTTTCCATACAAAATAATCGTAATCTTTGGGATGAGGCAGGCCAGAAATAAGCTCAAAACCTTTTGTGTTTGGTACACAATGTATGGGCCAATAGTGATACATATTTTTTGAGTCTTTTAACTCAGAAAAAGCTGGGTTTTTTTCTGTCGCAACCCATAAAGCGCTTTCAGGATGAGCATCTTTGCTGCCAACTCGATACTTTGCTAGGAGTGCTTGCGAATTAAGTGCATCTACAATTCTATGGCCATCTGGAATAGGCAGCTCATTTGGACAGAGCTCTGTAAACCCATTTTGGGCATCAACATCCAAGCTTGCAACAAATTGCTTGGGGCCTATTTTCAACATTTTTTCTGACCTCTTGCGTTGACTTAGTGGCTTACACACACTATCATTTGAATCATTATGGAATATTTACCAAAAAATTTCAACACTCCTATTCATAGGGTCGCGGTATTCGGTGGGTCGTTTGATCCGCCTACGCTGGGTCATCAAAGCGTCATAGAGCAAGTTATTGCAAAAGTTGATGAACTTGTATTGGTGCCAAGTGTGGCGCATGCTTTTGGTAAAAAATTAACACCATTGCCTATACGTTTACATATGCTGATGCTTTTTATTCAAGATTTGATTGAAAAACATCCCAGTTTTAAAAATAAAATTCATGTATTAAATATTGAGCCAGATTTAATACATCTCCACTCAACCGGTTATGTTTATACCTACGATGTATTAGATAAAGTCGAAAAAATATATCAACAAGAAAACAAAATACCGTCAAAATGTCGAATGGACATTGGTTTTGTCATCGGCCCAGATTTAGCCTCTCCAAATGTATTTAATCGTTTTTATCGTGCTAATGACATTCTTAAAAAATGGTCTATTATTCCAGTAGAACAAATGCTTTCTATTCGCAGTACATACATAAGAAACTATCTTGCTGAACATGCCCTAACCTTGCCAGTTGATAAGCTCATAACACATTTACGTACAATGCTAGGACCTAGGTTAACAAACGATATTATCGTTAATAAACGGTATTATCCTGATTCAATCGTACCATCTGAAACACAGTTATACTCACAAATTAAGATTAAATTAGATCTGGCAATATTTAGTATTCAGAAAAATGATTTGTGTCTATTGGTAAACAATCAATCTAACTATGAGTTGCCATATGCTTTAATAGATACCCAGGAAGATAAGCAACTAGAAGACGCTTTGAATCGCTCTATTTTGGCACAGTTAGGTCAGCTGCCAGGGTATTATGAACAGGTTATTACACAAGGAATGAGAAAGAATGACAAAAAAGAATGGTGGCT
>CAYSTH010000182.1:0-3526 GCA_964433995.1 uncultured Francisellaceae bacterium
CCTGTATTATTTATGCTCATCGTGAATTACAACTTAAATGTAGATGTGTTTAGCTCGCCTCTTATGATACTTGGCACACAATGGTATATTTTATTCAATGTGGTAGCTGGTGCTGGCAGTTTGTCTAAAGAAATTAAGCTAGTCGCCAAAAACTATGGCGTAAAAGGTTGGCTTTGGTGGAAACGTATTATTCTGCCCTCTATTTTCCCCTACTACATTACAGGCGCGATGACAGCGGCTGGCGGTTGTTGGAATGCCAGTATTATTTCGGATGTGATCACATGGGGAGATAAAACCATACAGGCTGTCGGTCTTGGCGGTTATATTACCATTGCTTTTCAGGCAGGAGATTTTCCTCGTATGACGCTTGGTATTGCTGTCATGTGCATTTACGTGATTTTATTCAACCGATTAATTTGGCACAAATTTTACGAAATTGCCGAAAATCGATTCAACGCAAATATGAATTATTAGGTAACACATGACGACGCAAGCAACAAATAAACCTATTATTTTTCAACTGGAAAATGTAGGGCGTTCTTTTCGTTCTTCCGAAGGGCAAGAGCTACAAGTGGTTAACGACGTCAATTTTACCATGTACGAAAATGAAATTGTGGCTATCGTTGGTAAATCGGGTTCTGGTAAATCTACCCTCATGAGAATGATTGCAGGCTTAATGGCTCCCTCTTCTGGCACAATCATCTATAGAAATAAACCTGTTGATAAACCTGTAAAAGGCATCAGCATGGTATTTCAAACATTTGCGCTCATGCCCTGGCTCACCGTACTTGAAAATGTAGAGCTGGGTTTAGAAGCATTAGGCATTCCGACTAAAGAACGACGTAAACGTGCTCTAAAAGCAATTGATACCATTGGGTTAGACGGCTTTGAATCAGCCTACCCTAAAGAACTCTCAGGCGGCATGTGTCAGCGGGTGGGATTTGCCAGAGCCATTGTGGTGGAACCCGAATTATTACTCATGGATGAACCCTTTTCTGCACTCGATGTGTTAACGTCAGATAATTTACGCTCTGACTTGCTCGATTTATGGTTAGAAAAACAAACTCGAACCAAAGGTATTTTATTTGTGACTCACAGCATTGAAGAAGCGGTTTTAATGGCAGATAGAATCATTGTGTTTGGTTCTAATCCTGGTCACATTAGCGCAGAATTATCCGTAAACTTGCCTTTACCACGCACCACACAAGAACCTAGAGTACGAGAACTGGTAGACGAAATTTATACCCTCATGACCACATCTGCTCCTGAAAAACGTGTGAGACGAGGCGAAGCAAAAGTAGAGGCTCAAAAAATTGGCGTGGCTTATCGCTTACCCAATGCGGGTGTCAATGAGTTAATGGGGTTGATTGATGCTATTGTCAAAATCAACAAAGACGGTGCTATCGACTTACCTATGCTAGCCGATGAATTAATGCTAGAAACCGATCAGCTTTTTCCTTTGTTAGAAGCACTCGATTTATTAAAACTTGCGACTGTTTCTAAGGGGGACGTCACCTTAACCGCCTTTGGTAGACAATTTTATGACACCGATATTTTAGAAAGAAAGCAATTGTTTGCAAGCCAATTTATGGCGCATGTGCCTGTTGCACAACATATTCGAAAAATTTTAGATGAGCGTCCTTTCCATAAAGAATCGGAAGATTACTTTTTAGCAGAACTTCAAGAACACCTCACAGAAAATGAAGCTGCTCGTGTGTTTAAAACCATTATCGATTGGGGTCGCTATGCCGAGATTTTTGCCTACGATTATGATTCAGGAATGCTTAGCCTTGAGAACCCAAAATAAAAAACGCGTTGGTTATTGCCTTACTTCTTTATTATTAAGTGGCCTGTTTTTTTTTGGTTTTTGCCCTATTGTTTTATCACAAGAAATTGAAGAACCTAAAGAAAATAAAGAACAAGCAAACTTTTCTGATGCTCCCATCACTGTTTCGATTAGCGGCGTAGAGGATAAAATAGAAGAAAATATTAAGAAAAAACTCACCTTAATCAAAATTAAACAACAAAAAGATGTCAGCTCTACCGAAATAAAAGCACTGACAGAACGAGGCAAAGCTGAAATTCAGACAGCGTTACATCCTTTTGGTTATTATCATGCTAAATTATTTTCTCAACTTTCGCCCAATGGTAAAGGACGATGGCATGTTCATTATCATATTTTAATAGGGAAACCTGTTATGGTATCCACTCTGAATGTCACTGTTTCGGGTGACGGGCAGCAAAACAAAGAAATTTTACAGGCCATTAAGCAATTTTCCTTAAAACCAAATGATATTTTGAGTCATGAAGCCTATACCCACAGCAAAAATGATTTGCTTGCAGCTGCCATTCATGAAGGATATTTAGATGCTTATTTTTCTACTCACGAAGTATTGGTTGATTTAGATAAAAACCAGGCTGATATTCGTTTAAAACTAGATACTTTGAAAGTGTATACCATTGGTAAAATGCATTTTTCGAATACTTATTTCCATGATAGCTTTTTAAAAAGATTTGCTAAGTTTTATGAAGGTGAACCTTACTCGCCGGAAAAAGTATTATCTTTTCAAACTGCATTACAACAAAGCGATTACTTTAAATCAGCACAAATTGAACCTACCCCAAATCCAGATAATAGACAAGTGCCATTAGACATCACCTTAACACCTTTAAAACCTAACAAATATACTTTAGGATTAGGCTATGGTACAGATACGGGCATTAGAGGCACCCTAGGTTGGGAAAGACGTTATGTGAATCCATGGGGACATCGTTTTATTACCAGCATCAGAGCTGGCGAAAAAAATCACTCTACTGAAGTCAACGCCGATTATGTGATTCCGGGGAAATATCCTATTACCGATAATTACCGTATTCACACAGGTTTACATAATGAAAATTATTTAGGTTTATATTCTAGAGTACAAGAACTAGGTGTTAGCCAAAATAGACAACTCGGTGAATGGCAAAGAGTGCTCACCTTATCTTATCGTGAAGAAAAATTTGAAGAATATGATACTTCTTTAGAAAGGCGTGATAGTTTGTTCTTGCCTTCGATACAATTCATTAGAGTGGTGAGTGATGATTTATTCTCCCCTAACATAGGTCATCGTTTAGCCTTTAACGTAAAAGCTTCTATTAGTTCTATTTTTAGCGATGAAACCTTTTTTCAGCCTAAAATAGATTATAAATATTTAAGAAAATTTACACCCGATACTAAATTTATTTTTAGAACCGAACTTGGTATGACGGTGCCTGATGATATTAATAGAATCCCTCTTTCTCAGCGTTTTTATGCCGGTGGAGATCAAAGCATTCGGGGTTTTGGGTATAGAGCATTACCTGGCAATACCGACAAAAATGGTAACCCTAGAGCAATTGGTGGTGGTTATCTCGCCATCGGTAGTCTGGAATTTGAAAAAAATGTCTATGGTCCATTAAGCTTGGCTGTTTTTTCTGATGCCGGAAATGCTTTTCATCGCTCAAATGATGCTATTCAAGTCAGCATGGGTGGAGGCGTGAGAAT
>CAYSTH010000183.1:0-3525 GCA_964433995.1 uncultured Francisellaceae bacterium
TACTCTCTAATTTTCTGGATGCAAATATACTATTGTGAAATAGGCGTTGTCAAGTGTTTTGATGTTTATTTTGAAAAGATTATCACATTGTTGGATTACAATTAGTTGTAATAGTAAATCCGACACTTTTTAAATCGTCCCAAAACGTTGGATAGGATTTTGAAACGACTTCAGCTTCTTCTATGATAATTGGAACTATTAAAGCCAATGGAGCAAAAGCCATTGCCATTCGATGATCTTGATAGGTTTTGATGCTGATGTTTTCGTTGATTTTTTCTGATGGTTCCAAAGTTAGACTGTCGTTAGTAACAGAAACATTGGCACCAAGTTTTGTTAGTTCGTTTTTTAATGCTTCTAATCGATCGGTTTCTTTGATTTTTAACGTATGTAATCCAGTTAAATGGCAACCAATTCCTAATCCGAAACAAGTTACAGCAATGGTTTGGGCAATGTCTGGACAGTTGTTTAGCTCAAAGTTTAAAGTTTCAAGTTTCAAGTTTGAAGTTTTTGAAATTGTTATTGAATTATCATTTTTGAAAATCGTTTCTACTCCAAAATTATTATAGATTTCTACCAAAGCCGAGTCGCCTTGCAAGCTGTTTTGTTTATAGCTCGACAATGTGATTTGAGTTCCGATTTCGGATAAGGCAACAATGGAAAACCAGTAAGATGCCGATGACCAATCTGATTCAATTGTGAGTTGTGAATTATGAATTGCGAATTGTGGGTTGACAATAATTTTATTTTCAATAAAAGAAGTTTTTATGCCAATTTCTTCCAGTAAAGCCAATGTCATTCTAATGTATGGAATAGAAGTGATTTCGCCTTCAAGCGTTAATTCTAGTCCGTTTTCCAGCTTTGGTGCGATT
This sequence comes from uncultured Francisellaceae bacterium, assembly GCA_964433995.1. GTDB lineage: Bacteria > Pseudomonadota > Gammaproteobacteria > Berkiellales > Berkiellaceae > CADEEZ01. The sequence goes on from CAYSTH010000183.1 coordinate 870, forward strand.
AATAATAGTGCGGAAATGTATTGACTGCTTACGTTTGCTGGAAGTGAAACGTTGTTTTTTGTTAATTTTTTTCCGATGATTTTTATGGGTGGAAAACCTTCATTTTCTTCATAAGAAATTTCAGCTCCGAGTTGTTGTAAAGCTTCCACCAAAATTTTAATTGGTCGTTCTTTCATACGTGAAGAACCTGTTAGTATCACTTCTTTTCCTTCCTGAATAGCAAAATATGCCGTGAGAAAACGCATGGCAGTTCCAGCATGGTGAACGTTGAAAAGTTGAGGCACTTCGACTGCGCTCAGTGTGACAGTTGGAAGTTGGGAGTTATGAATAATACTTTCCATCACTTCGCTATCATCAGAATTGGATACATTCTCTAATGAAATGTTTGGATATAAAGCCTGTAACAACAACAATCTATTGGTTTCAGATTTTGAACCAGTGATTTTGACTTTTGACTTTTGACTTTTGACTTTTGATTTTTGAAGATGTAAATTCATTATTTGGAAACAACTTTTAGTCCGATGATGGAAATGATTAACGTACTAATAAAAAATACTCTCCAGAAAGTGGCTGGTTCTTTGAAAACCAATATGCCGACAAGTACACTTCCAACAGCGCCAATTCCTGTCCAAACAGCATAAGCCGTTCCGATGGGTAGTTCTTTGGTTACTTTTACTAACAAAACCATACTGATGGTTAGACAAATTAAAAATCCGGCGTACCAAAACCACATGGTTGTTCCAGTCGTTTCTTTAGCTTTGCCGAGACAAGTTGCAAACGCGACTTCAAATAATCCTGCTATTATTAGTAAAATCCAGTTCATTTTTTATTGTGTAATGTAAAAGTCTTTATACTCAAATCTTAATACTATTTAAGCTTCTCGTTATTGTGATGTCTGTCGTGGTCGCGCTTGGTTTTTAAATCCATTTTTTTGTCAAAAGCCGCTTGTAAATCTACGCCGGTTTGATTGGCAAGACACAACACTACAAAAACTACATCGGCAAGTTCTTCGCCAAGGTCTTTGTTTTTATCGCTTTCTTTTTCGGATTGTTCGCCATAACGACGTGCAATGATGCGGGCAACTTCGCCAACTTCTTCGGTAAGTTGTGCCATGTTGGTCAGCTCGTTAAAATAACGAACACCGTGGTTTTTAATCCAATTATCTACTTCGAGTTGGGAGTTTTTTAGGTTCATGGTTATATTTTTTTCAAAACAATTTTCTCAGTTTGTTTGTTTACAATTTCTTTATAGAAATTTTTTAGTGCTTCATAGTATTCAGGAGAAATGATGGCTTGATTGATGTCTAATGAATACAATAATTGAACTTGATTGTTGTTTTTTGAAATGTTATAAGAGAATTTTCCTAAACCATCAGGCATTGCCATTGCGGCAGGTTGAGGTAATGTTTCGATTGTGTAGCCATCAGGAATTGTTAGACTAATATTGTATTTATCTTGATGTGGATATACAAAATCTACTGGGTATTCTCTCGATTCTTGCTTGAATGGGTTTTCAGTTGTTGTAAAGTAAAGCAATGGTGAAATATACATTTTGTCACCAATAATTTCGGATACATTATTGTTTGTAAAAGAGTAACTTTCTACAATAGGTTTTGATAAATCGCTGCTATTTTGAACATCATAGTCTGTAATTTCGAGACCAGAATATCTCTTTTCTAATTTTTCAATGTAGCTATCTTTTGAAACGCCATTGTATGAGTTTCTGAAAATAAAAGCATTGTAATCAAAATATTGCTCTCTAATTTTTCCTGAAACTTCGCCTTCTTGATTTATACTAGCCATTAAATTAACGACATCAACAGAGTTGTTTTTCGGCATTAAATCAATTGAAGCTGAGCTTCCTGATTTACGTATAATTCTTCCAAACCAGTTTAAATCACGAATAGGCAATATATTTGGCAAAGAATATTTATTAGTTGCATCTAGTAAAATTACTTGGTTTTCAAGTTCAATTCCTGCTATAACATAGTCAAAAGCGGTTCTTGAAGGTGAAAGTGAAATTCCGTTTCCACGCGTGCTTATTAGAATAGGATTAGCATCTATTCCTGCATAGCGTAACATTGCGGTAAGCATCAAGTTTATTTCGGCTGAATTTCCAACTTTATCTTGATATGCTTTTCTAACGCCAACATCACAACTATAACCATAGAATTCATTCCAATTCATACTTGACTTAACATGATTGAAAATTAAAGCTGCTTTTTCAATCATGCTGTTTGTACCAGATGTCAAAGCATCAATATCTTTTTCAAAATAACCAGTTTTATTTAGTTCAGGACCAAAACTGTCTGCATCATAAATGAATTTTACAACGGTTTCCCAATCAGTTGAAAAGTTTTCATAAGGTTCATTAGGAAATCGAGTTCCAGTTAGTTCATGTTCAACACTAGCAATGTAATTTTTCACATTATTTACATAAGCTTCGTCTTTTAAAGCTGGAATGTCTGATAAAGAATAGATTGTTTTAGTTTCTTTATAGGTAAATTGATCATTTGAATAGGTAGTCGATTCAAGTCTACCTTTTCCTTCGGTTCTTTCTTTACTTGTTATATTAACAATTTTGTTACTTGCAGTAGTTGTTATTTTTGGAGCAATGTAACCTCTGAGTAAAGGTTTGTACATGTAATATTCTGGAA
>CAYSTH010000184.1:0-3506 GCA_964433995.1 uncultured Francisellaceae bacterium
AAGCATCTGCCAAAGGTTCTAAGCCGGCTTCTTTGGCAATTTGGCCTTTGGTTCGGCGTTTTGGCTTATAAGGTAAATATAAATCCTCTAAACGGGCTTTATTATCTGTTTCTAAAATAGCCTGTTTTAATTCGTCGGTCAGCTTACCTTGCTCTTCGATGCTTTTTAAAATCACTTGTTTACGATCTGCTAATTCGGTGAGGTAACCATGACGTTCTTCTAAATCACGCAATTGGGTATCAGATAGCCCACCTGTGACTTCTTTACGATATCTCGCCACAAACGGAACAGTTGCGCCTTCGGCAAATAATTTAAGCGCTGCTTCGATTTGCCATAATTCAACTGTTAATTCACTTGCTAGTATTTTTTCTATATTCATATTTTTGTATTTTTTTACCGATAATTAACCAAAAAACAAGTTAAAAGACTTTCAATCTTAACTTCATACTGTGCTCTATTATGCTGTATACACCCGAAATAATGAACTCTGTATACCTTATTTCTGTCTTTGAAATACTTTTACAGCATTTGTAGGTTATTAAACTGAGTGTGGCTACACCTTTAGAACCTATAAAATAAATAAGACAAATAATAGGAATACATAAGATGGACGCCTCGCATACAGATAATCATACAGACAGATCATCCATGTCTTCTATCAAGAATATGAAAAATGCCTTCACTGATTTTAGTGACTTAAATATGGCTGAAGGCTTTAAAAATATTGCTCATACAGGTGGACGCTTTATTAAAACTGGTTATACCTTTTTAGGCACTTATTCTGTTTTGGATATTATCAATAATAAAAAATTACGATGGGATCAAAAAATATTGCCCACAATAGGAAACGTGCTTGGCACTGCCGCCATGATCATGACTGGTACTGTTGCCATAGCAGCTATTGCGGGTGCATCGGTCTTATTGCCCCCTTTTATGTTTGCGGCTTCTTGTGTTGGGGTATTCAAGCATACAACGCATTACTTAGAAGCAAGAACAGATAGAAATCTTCTTAGAAAAGAATTGATTACTTCAAAAAATTTTCAACAATTTATTCTAAAGAAAATCCCTCAAGAAAATCAGCCTGCCGCATTAAAATATGCTTATTTGCCTCAAGAAATTTACAAGAAATTTTATGACTTACGAAATCAAATTAATAATTCAACTCTCCCTTTGGTCGAAAAAGAGAAACTGATTTTAGCGTTATATCAAGACATGCAAAATTTTGCCAACGGCAAGCCTTGCCAGCTCACCATTGACGATAATAATTTACCTAAAAATATACAAACATTAAAGTCTGACTTATCTGTATTATGGCAGGCACACGATTCTGCTAAAAATGAGATCAATCATCTTAATCTAAGCAAATCTACTAGACATCAGCTTGATGCCTTTAAAATTACTCAAGAGAAGATATGGTGTCAAGACTTATCTGTTTCAATCAAAGAAAATTTAACTCGGCTAATAGAAACTAAAAAAAATAAAAAAAGAAACATTGCAGATTTGTACCTGCGCATGGGAAATGATTATCTCAATCGCCATCCTATAGAACAAGTTGAACACCAAAACAAACAGCTAGAAAAAATACTCATTAAAGCAACTGTGTCTGATAATGATAGATTAACGGTCATGAGTTATCTTAAAGAACCCAGAGAAATTTATGATACTTTGATGACTTTTAAAGATCATCTAAAAAATACTCCCAAAGGAAATTTGGTTGAATATTATATGAATTTCCCTACCGCAGCCACTGCCAAAGATGCTCTCGTTTACTTAGAAAATTTAAATGATCAGACTATATTATCTTCAGAAAATTTTAAAAAGCTGAAAACACAAGTTGAAGCATATGAAGCCACTTCACAAAAATATGAACAATTTAAATCTCAATTGCCACTCGAACAAAAATTAATACGTTCTATAGAAAATCATCATTTTCAAGGACTTCATCAATATGCAAGTGGCCACCAGAGAGTGGGTATTTCACCTCATATTGTGATACCTGTTGAAGAACATGATGTTGTCACACAATCGAGCAAAAAAATTAAAAGCGGCATAAAAAAACAATGGCGTGCTTTTAGAAGACAAGCTAAAAATGATCCTGCCTTAAGCCCATTAGTGACAGAGACTGAAACACCTAAAAAGCAACGCTCTCTTAAGAAAGATTTTCAACGAGAAAATGAATATACTTTTGAGTTAATTGCCGAAGCAGAAAAACTGGCCTTTCTTGAAAAAGCCGTACCACGCTATATGGCCAATATTTTTCTAAGTGTAGGTGTTGCAACACTTAGCTTAGCAACCACCTTTGTGATACCCGCTGTTGTCTCTCCTGCTGCGCCAGCAGGTATTGTCGCGGGTGCTGTTATCACTGGGGTTTCGGTTAGCCTTACAGCGGCAAGCATCGCAAACACGGCTGATTTAATGCGTAAAGATTTTAAACAGCAATATAAAGTGAATACAACCAAAAGTGATATTTCTGGTGCAGTCAGCCCACATATAGAGTTAAACCACGAAGCTGAATTATTGGAAAAATTAAAAGATGAATTAAAAGATTCGCCCAAGCAAAAAAAATCTGTTTCAGATACAAAAGAAGAAAAAGAGCTACCCTTGCCTCTCAATTTATCAAAATTAAATACACATAAAAAGCATGTGCATGTTACAGATTCAGAAGTGACTTCTTCTGACAGAGAGGGTGAAAAAACCGGAAGAGGAAAAAAAGATAATTTCAACTTGTAATCGCATCGCATAAAAACATCCCCGAGAAAGAACCCAAAGATGTTATGCCAGCGAAAACTGGCATCCAGAAAGAATAATATCTTCCAGTTTTATTCTCTATTCTGGATACCAGCTTTCGCTGGTATGACAGATTGGAGAGAATGGTAGAAAACTTAATAGAGAAATAAATTTATTTAGACTTATTCGCCAAATATTCTTGGTAACGTTTAAGACTCTCTAGAATTTCTTGATGCGCAGCCTCAATACCATCCCAACCTTTTAACTTAACCCATTTACCTTCTTCTAAATCTTTATAGTGCGTAAAGAAATGCACAATTTGATCTAACTGCATTTTAGGTAAATCTGTTGCGCTTTGCACAGAGTCATACATCGTCGTTAATTTAGAAACAGGTACGGCTAAAATTTTCATATCCATGCCAGATTCGTCTTGCATGTTTAGCACACCAATAGGACGACAACGTAATACCGAGCCTCTAGTTAAAGGAGCAGGACTAATCACCAATACATCAACAGGATCGCCATCGAGCGATAAAGTTTGAGGAATATAGCCATAATCACAAGGGTAACGCATAGACGTTGCCATAAATCTATCGACAAAAATGGCGCCTGTGTCTTTATCTACTTCATATTTAATTGGTTCACTGTGAGCAGGAATTTCAATAATAACGTTAATATCTCTAGGGACGTCCCTACCTGCTGCAACATTCATTAAACCCATAACTTCACCTAAAATACTTATTTATATTCATCACGATATTAAAAGCATTATAACGCTA
>CAYSTH010000185.1:0-3496 GCA_964433995.1 uncultured Francisellaceae bacterium
AAGAAGTTAAAGTTATCTTGTCCGGTGAAGTGACAAAGGCTTTAAAACTGAAAGGATTACGTGTAACTAAAGGTGCACGTGCAGCAATTGAGCAAGCAGGCGGCAGTATTGAAGAGTGAATATGAATAACCAAAGGCAAAATGTGCGCCAATCCGGTGGTGGATTGGCAGAGCTTAAGTCAAGATTGCTTTTTGTTCTCTTGGCTGTTCTTGTTTATAGGCTAGGTGCTCATATTCCTGTACCTGGACTTGATCCACAGAAATTAGCTAATTTTTTCGGTGAGCAACAAAATACAATCTTTGGATTGTTTAATATGTTTTCCGGCGGTGCGCTATCTCGTGTAACAGTCTTTGCTATTGGTATTATGCCGTATATTTCTGCGTCGATTATCATTCAGCTTTTTGCAGTTGTTTCTCCTAAGTTAGAACAACTTAAAAAAGAGGGTGAGTCAGGCCGTAGAAAATTAAATCAGTATACACGCTATCTGACGCTTATTTTAGCAATATTCCAATCTCTTGGTATGGCTAGATGGTTAGCTGGTCAGCAAATAGCTATGCATGCAGATATATTCTTTTATTTCACTGCAGTTGTGACTTTAGTGACTGGGACAATGTTTCTCATGTGGTTGGGTGAGCAAATTACTGAAAAAGGTGTAGGTAATGGTATATCGCTTATTATCTTTTCAGGTATCGTCTCAAGCATGCCTAATGCAATTGCATCTGTTTTTCAGCAGGTAAAAGAAGGACAAATGCAGGCTCTTACCTTGATTTTTGTGGCTGTTATCGTAGTTGCGGTTACAGGTTTTGTTGTATTCATGGAAAGAGCGCAGAGGCGTATACGAGTGAACTATGCTCAGCGCACACAAGGTCGTAAGGTTTATGCTGCTCAATCAAGCCATTTGCCTCTTAAAATTAATATGTCAGGGGTAATACCTCCAATTTTTGCCTCAAGTATTATTTTATTACCAGCCACTTTAGCTCAGTTTTTTTCTAAAACTAAGGGTATGGGTTGGCTTGCAGATGTTGGAATGGCCTTGTCTCCTGGGCAACCCTTATACTTAATTGTTGATGCTGTTGCGATTTTGTTTTTTGCGTTTTTCTATGCGGCCTTAGTATTTAATCCTAAGGACACGGCAGATAACTTAAAAAAATCAGGCGCTTTTATCCCGGGTATTCGCCCTGGTGAGCAAACAACAAAATATATAGACCAAGTGATGACTAGGTTGACTTTGGTAGGTGCGATTTATTTGGTTTTAGTGTGCCTTTTACCACAAATTTTAATGTATACCTGGCATGTACCCTTTTATTTTGGCGGAACTTCTTTGTTAATTATTGTTGTAGTAATTATGGATTTTGTTGCACAAGTGCAAGCTCATCTTATGACACAACAATATGATTCATTGATGAAAAAAAGCTAATTTCAAAGGTACAAAGTTACCTGGTCTTTTATGATTATTATCGGAGCTATGAATGAAAGTTAGAGCGTCAGTAAAGCGACTCTGTCGTAATTGCAAAAATTATTAAACGAAACGGAACTGTTCGCGTTATATGTAAAGATGCAAGACATAAACAGAAGCAAGGTTAATGCCTGCTTGATTTTGGTTCATTATAATAGTATTCTTCTGTCCCTTTGTGGCAGAGCGAATTAAAGTTCGGAGAGACTAATGGCTCGTATAGCAGGTGTTAATATAGCCGATCACAAACATGTTGTGATCGCGTTAACTTCAATCTACGGTATCGGTAGAACAACGTCGATTGATTTATGTAAAGCAGTTGGAATTGAAACTTCAACAAAAGTATCTCAATTATCTGAAGAAAAACTGGAAGCATTGCGTAATGAAATCGCAAAGTTAACAGTTGAAGGTGATTTAAGACGTACTGTAAGTATGAATATTAAGCGTCTTATGGATCTAGGTTGTTACCGTGGGCTTAGACATCGTCGTGGTTTACCTTTAAGGGGCCAACGTACGAAGACAAATGCGCGTACTCGCAAGGGCCGTCGTAAAAGTAGCAGTAACTAATTAATACGTAGGATAAATAAAGAATGGCAAAGCAACAAAAAGTAAGAAAGAAAGCGAAACGTCTTGTTTCTGATGGCTTAGTACATATTCATGCTTCCTTTAATAATACTATCGTAACTTTTACCGATAGACAGGGTAATGCGCTATGTTGGGCGACATCAGGTGGTTCTGGTTTTAGGGGTTCTAGAAAAAGTACTCCTTATGCAGCACAGGTTGCTACAGAAAGAGCTTCACTTGTAGCAAAAGAGTATGGTGTTAAGTCTGTAGCAGTATTCGTGAATGGTCCTGGCCCAGGCCGTGAATCAACAATTCGTGAATTAATTTCTCAAGATTTTAAAATTGTGGAAATTACTGATGTAACAGGTTTGCCGCACAATGGTTGTAAACCACCTAAAAAGCGTCGCACATAGACTTAGGAGTATAGAATGGCAAGATATCTTGGCCCAAAATGTAAACTATCACGTAGAGAAGGAACCGACCTTTTATTAAAAATTGGTTCTAACGAACAAAAATGCCGTGCTAAATTACCAGGTCAACATGGCGATAAAAAGCCACGTTTAAGCGGCTATGGTTTACAATTACGTGAAAAGCAAAAAATTCGTCGTTTTTATGGCGTTTTAGAAAAGCAATTTAGAAATTATTATAAAAGTGCTTCAAGCCAAAAAGGCTCTACTGGTGAGAACTTAATGGTTTTACTTGAAAGACGTCTTGATAATGTTGTTTATCGTATGGGTTTTGCAAGTACAAGAGCTGAAGCTAGACAATTAGTAACTCACAAAGCGATACTTGTTAATGATGAGGCGGTTAATATTCCTTCTTATCTTGTTAAGCCAGGTGATGTTATTGCTGTACGTCAAAAAGCTAAAGGTCAACTACGTATTCAAGCTGCTGTTGCACTTTCTGAGCAAAGAGCGCAATGTGATTGGATTAATGTTGATTCAGCATCTCTAAAGGGAACTTTTGTATCTACTCCTGCATTGAGTGACTTGTCATCTCTTTATAACGTTAATTTAGTAGTAGAACTTTACTCTAAGTAAGCTCGGAGAAATAGCCGAATGTATACTGAAATAAATGAAATGCTGACCCCAACAGTACTGAAAGTACAAAGTGAAACGCCTAATCATTCAAGAATAGTTCTTGAACCTTTAGAGCGTGGTTATGGCCATACTCTTGGGAATGCCTTAAGACGAATTTTATTATCGTCTATGCCTGGATGCGCAATCACTGAAGTCGCAATTACTGGTGTTTTGCATGAATATAGTACAATTGAAGGTGTGCAGGAGGATGTAGTCGATATTCTCTTAAACCTAAAGCAAGTTGCAGTAAAACTAAATGTAGGTAATGAAGCTATTTTAACTTTATCTAAGCAAGGTCCCTGTCAAGTAACTGCCGCTGATATACAATTGTCTCATGGTCAAGAAATTATCAACCCTGAGTTGGTGATTGCAAACTTAAATGAAAATGGCAAACTTGAAA
>CAYSTH010000186.1:0-3472 GCA_964433995.1 uncultured Francisellaceae bacterium
GCATCAAAGGGGGCGAAATCGCAGAACATATCATATCAGCAGCTTAATAAAAAAATATAATTTGAGTTTACTGCATTATATAACAAAAAAAGAAGGCTTTTGCCCCCTTTGATGCCAAAGGGGGCCGTCTCGTCGAAGCTTCAGCGTAGACGGACGGGGGGATTTAATTAAAGACCATCGCTGTTATAATGTCCCTCATGAAACAAAGATACGCACTCGGCATCGAATACGACGGTAAAGGCTTTAAAGGCTGGCAAAAGCAAGAAGGTGGGGTGCATACAATTCAAGAAAATCTTGAAAAAGCGCTCACAAAAGTTGCTTGTACACCTATTGTTGTGCGTTGTGCAGGTCGCACAGATGCAGGCGTGCATGCCACAGGCCAAGTGGTGCACTTTGATACACCTTTAGATTTAGTGCGCGACCCAAAAGCTTGGATTATGGGCACCAATCAATACTTACCCAAAGGCATTAGAGTGTTATGGGTAAAAAAAATGCCTGAACATTTTGATGCGCGATTTTCAGCAGTTGCACGAGAATATAGTTATAAAATTTTTAATCATCCTATTCGTCCTAGTCTATTTAGAGAGTATTTTACTTGGGTATACAGGCCATTAGATGAAAAAATCATGCATGAGGCAGCTCAGGTTTTAGTAGGAGAACATGATTTTACCAGCTTTAGAGCCTCTGAATGCCAGGCAAAATCTCCCGTTCGAATCTTGCATTCTATTGAAGTTATGCGCCAACAAGAACATGTGATTATTACTGTTCGAGCTAATGCATTTCTGCATCATATGATTAGAAACATAGCGGGTGTGCTTATTAAAATAGGCACAGGTTTAGCACCTACGGATAATCCTACGGAATGGATACAAGAAATTTTGGCTGCCAAAGACAGAAGAGCCGCGAGCACAACAGAAAAACCTAATGGCTTGTATTTAACCAAAGTATTTTATCCAGCTGAATTTGACCTACCTAATAGCCATGAAAAATAACAAAAATAAGTTAATTAACTTGTTGGTTTTTGTATTATAATCGGCTTATTATCTTCTTATCATCCTCAAAGCAAGGTAAAATAACGCCCTTGTTTATAATATTCACTACAGCAAATGAATAGGTAATTATGAGTTGGTTTCAAAAATTACTTCCTTCCCAAATTCGGGTCAGTAACGACAAGAAAAAGTCCTCTATTCCGGAAGGGCTTTGGAGTAAATGCACGGCTTGTCAGGCAGTGTTATTCAAAGCAGAACTAGAAAAAAACCTCGAAGTTTGTCCTAAGTGCAATCATCACATGCGCATAGGCGCACGTGCTAGGCTCATGCTATTTTTAGACGGAGCGCATCAAAAAGAATTGGGGGCAGAATTTTCCCCTCGAGATTTATTAAAATTTAAAGACACCAAAAAATACAAAGACAGATTAATTGCGGCACAGCGCTCGACGGGCGAAAAAGATGCCTTAATCTCCATGAAAGGTTTTTTATATGGCATGCCTGTGGTGAGTTGCGCATTTGAGTTTAACTTTATTGGTGGCTCGATGGGCGCTATTGTGGGTAAGCGTTTTGTGCTGGCAGCAGAAGAAGCCATTAAGCAAAGATGTGCATTAGTGTGTTTTTCTACCAGTGGTGGGGCACGTATGCAAGAATCCTTAATTTCTCTTATGCAAATGTCTAAAACCAGTGCTGCCTTACAAAAACTCAGCCAAGCTGGTCTGCCTTTTATTAGCGTGTTAATCGATCCTTGTATGGGTGGCGTATCTGCAAGTTTGGCGATGTTGGGCGATGTGATCATTGCAGAGCCAAATGCTTTAATCGGTTTTGCAGGTCCGAGAGTTATCGAACAAACGGTTCGTCAGACTTTGCCTGAAGGCTTTCAACGCAGCGAGTTTTTGTTAGATCATGGTGCAATTGATATGATTGTCGATAGAAGACGATTGAGATCAACTGTGGCAGGTATTATCGCTAAATTAACGCATCAGCATCCAGATATTACGGACGATTTACCGCCATCATGATCAAAGCCCCAGGACCGAACGGGACATTAACAGAATGGTTGGCCTATATCGAATCTATCCATCCTGCATCGATAGATATGGGCTTAAATCGTATACAAACAGTAGGCAAAAACCTAGGTTTATTACCCGATGAAGGTTGGCCTTGCCCAGTTGTGACAATCGCTGGCACAAATGGTAAAGGCACCACCGTTAAAACACTCTCCACTTTATTGCATACCTTGGGCTATCAAGTTGGGGCTTATACCTCACCTCATCTAGTGCATTTTTCAGAGCGAGTAGAAATTAATCAGCAAGCTGTTTCTGATGAGGCTTTTATCGAAGCTTTTGTTGCGGTAGAGCATGCTCGAGTTGAGCTAAACCATACTTTAACCTATTTTGAATTTACGACTTTAGCCGCATTATGGATATTTAAATCAGCACCTTTAGATGCCTTAGTATTAGAAATTGGTTTAGGGGGTCGTTTAGATGCGGTAAATATGATAAACCCAGATATCAGTGTGATAACCACGATAGGGTTAGATCATACCGAATTTTTGGGTGACAACTTAGACCAAATAGCCGAAGAAAAAGCGGGCATTATCCGCGAAAATAAACCCGTGATCATTGGGCAGGGTGCCTATAGAGCACATTTAATGAATATCGCAGAGGCTAAAAAGGCGCAGATTTATTTGCGTGGCAGAGATTTTGATGATGTGGCTATTCAGGGAAAACATACTAAAATGGTCACTTTGTTTCCAGACAGTGTGCAACTTGCTATTCAGGCTTTAAAATTATTAGCACCCAAATTACATTTGAGTGAAGCACGTTGTCAGGCACTTTATCACGATTTTCCACTTGTGCGATTACTAGGGCGTTTTCAACCAGTAGAAATAAATAACGTCAACTGGTTAGTCGATGTTGCACATAATGCACATGCTGCCGATTGGTTAGCAGAACAATTAAATGATTTGCCTAAAGTCGTGAACACGCATATTGTGTGGTGTAGCTTTGCAGATAAAGATATAGAAGGTATTATTACCGCTTTTTTAAATAAATTATCGCAAACAGAGGGAGCACAAACGGCCTGGTATATTGGCGCGTTGGCTCACCCTCGTACAGCCTTTAAAACAGCATTAGAAAAAATGAATACAGATATTTTGAAACGTAAAGTATCTCGTTCTGATGTGTGTTCTACATTTGAACAAGCCTTAAATCAAGCCTATAATCAAGCAAAGCCAGGTGATCGAGTGGTGGTGTTTGGCTCATTTCAAGCAGTGCACGAAGCACTTGCATTCATAGACAAGGTAAAAGTTTAAGTGGAACGAAAAACCAAAGAAATCATATTTGGCGCAGCAATTGTTGTTTCGCTCATCGTCATCTTTATTCCCTATATTTTAAATGGCCAACTCCGTTTGGGTGATGCAAGTGCTCATATTCCAGAAGCACCTGTTTGGCCAGATAAGCATAAACTGGTGCCAGAGACTA
>CAYSTH010000187.1:0-3469 GCA_964433995.1 uncultured Francisellaceae bacterium
TGACTAATTAATTTATCATAAGAGCGGACAAAACGCCGCAATCTTGGTAAGACTTCTCTCGTGCCAAGAATAATTTTAAGATTATTTTCTAAAATTATCTCCCAAGAGCCTCGCTGAGATAAAGTTAATTTACTAATTTTAAGCCCCATGGGTTCCAATACTTTTTCCATTACTAAATAATTTTGCCAAACTAAACCGTGTCTACCTTCCGGGCCATCTAGTTTTGGCAAGTTTTCTAAGCTTGCCATTTCTTTGTTGTGTTTAGCAACAAATAAATCGCCTTCACTCGAAATCAAGCTAGTTTGATTCCAGATAACTAACGGTTTTCGCTCTAATAATTCAACTTGTATGGCATCGGGCCAAACACGTTTGACTTCCGATGCTTGTATCCAAGATAAGCTTAGTAAATTTTTCTTTAATCGGTTAACACTTAAGCCATAAAAACCTTTAGATAATTCAGTTAGTAAAACAGTCTGAATTTGATCTTTATCTTGAAAATGTAAATCTCCGACTATTTTTACTTCTAAAACAGGAAAACGATTTGGATCAAACAATGTTTTAGATCCAATTAAAGCTAAAACAAGTAATAACCCAACTACCCCCCCCTGCAGCATTTGTAAAAAAAATCTAGGGAGTGTAAAGTTAAATTTTTTAAGCTGGCTTTCTTGCTCTTTCTGCATAGTCCCCAACCTGATTGGCTAATTGCTTATCACGCATATGCCCCATAATGACCATCACTGTTTCTTCATACGATAAACCTGCTGCATTGGCAGACTTTGGCACCAAACTATGTGATGTCATACCTGGCTGAGTATTCACTTCTAACAACCAAAACTTACCCTGCTTGTCCTGAACCAAATCGACACGCCCCCAAGATTCTCCTCCTACTGCTTTAAAAGCAGCGAAAGAAATATCCCGAATTTCTTTTTCTGATTCGGGACTGATAGGCGCAGGGCAAAAATATTGGGTGTCATCTGAAAGATATTTAGCCTGATAATCGTAAAAACCTTTAACGATTTGCACTTGAACAGAAGGGAGTGCTTGTTCACCCAAGATGGTCACAAAAAAATCTTTACCGTCTAGCCATTCTTCGATAATAACAGGGCCATAAATCACGGCTTTATCAAACGCAGCCAATAATTCACCAGCGGAAGCCACCCGTGTCACCCCTACACTTGAACCTTCTGAAGCAGGTTTAACAGCCAAGGGATAAGTTAAGGTTTTGGCAACTTCTTGAGCCTCTTGAAAAGTCGTGGCAACACCAAACTCAGGTGTGGGCAATCCAAATTCTCTGAAAATCAGCTTAGTACGAGGTTTATCCATCGCCAAAGCCGAAGCCATCACACCACTACCTGTATACGGTATACCCAATGTTTCTAAAAAACCCTGAATGCCACCATCTTCGCCTGGCTTGCCATGCAAAATAACAAAAGCCGAATCAAACAGTCCTTGCATTAAAGGCGCTAAACTTTCTTTAGGATCAACAGGGTGCGCGTCTACTCCGCAAGCACGAAGTGCATTTAATACCCCTTGTCCACTTTCGAGTGAAATTTCTCTCTCAGAAGAAGTACCGCCATATATAACGGCAACTCTCCCAAAGTCAGTTGGTGAATATTTATTTGGATTGTATTGTTCATTTTGCTGAACAGGTAAAATCGCGCTTAAATTATTAATAAGCACTGGGGTGCTATAAGCTTTTCTATCTCTCATGGATTTTCACTCTCTTGCCAACCCAAAAATTTCACTTCTGGTACAAGTGTAACACCAGTTTGTTTAAATACTGTATTTTTCACGTGAGTGATTAAACTAAAAATGTCTTCTGCCGTCGCATCATTTTCGTTCAGAATAAAATTAGCATGCTTAGTCGACACCAATGCACCTCCTATTTTTTTTCCTTTTAAGCCACAAGACTCAATTAATCGTGCTGCATGATCACCTGGTGGATTTCTAAAAACCGATCCGCAATTAAATGTCCCTATTGGTTGGGTTTCATTTCGTTTTTTTAATAAAGCACGAATATTGGCTTGCATATTCTCTACATCTGATGCGGGTTCAAATTTAAATATACCCGCCACAAAACCTATAGGCTCTTCGCTCAAATACGTCACATGACGATAAGCATAGGCAAAATTATCTACAGACTTGCGTGCTATCTTGCCATGCAGATCTATCACCTCTGTCTCTTGCACAAACGACCAAGTTTCCGAACCAAAAGCGCCTGCATTCATCGCAAGAGCGCCTCCAATGGTACCTGGAATACCCGAAAAAAATGCACCTCCAGCTAAGTTATTTTTGGCACAAAACTTAGCTAATTTAGCCGAAGGAACGCCTGCTTGCGCATAAACCAAACCTGGCGCTAACAAAGTAATCTCTTTCAATTTAGTTGTGCTAATAACAAGCCCTTTTAGACCTTGATCGGAAATCAATACATTACTGCCCAAACCCAACCAAGTAATTTGGCTAAACCGATCTGAATATTTCGAGAAAAAATCCGCCAGCTGTTGAGGGGTCTCTGGTTCAACAAAATATTCTGCCTCTCCCCCTATGCGCCAAGTATTCAACTGTTTTAAAGCGATATTTTGTTGTAGTGATAATGCTTCTAGCTTAATAGTCGTTGTCGCCGTCATCATAAAATCAGTGCCCGCTTACCTAAATCTGTGGCCATTGAGCCAATGCTGCCTGCACCTATCATCAGCACAACATCATTAGGTTGTAATAACGGTTTTAAAATCACCTCTAGCTCTTCTTGAGAAGAAACAAAAATAGGTTGCACTTGACCTCGTTGACGAATAGCACCTGATAAACTTTTACCATCGACACCTTGAATAGGATCTTCTCCTGCTGAATACACTTCGAGCAGAATTAATAATTCTGTCCGAGACAATACTTTCACAAAATCTTCAAAACAATCTTTGGTACGAGAATATCGATGAGGCTGAAATACCGTGAGTAATCTTCTTTCTGGATAGGCCGTTTTTAAAGCCTCAATGCTGACCTCAACTTCTCTGGGATGATGACCATAATCATCGATTAACAAAACTTGGTTAAATTCTCCATGAACCTGCATACGCCGGCCCACACCTTGAAACTGTTCCAAGGCAGCTAAAATAGCTTTATCGTCTACCCCTTCTTCTGTTGCCACCACAATACCTGCAACGGCATTTAAAGCATTATATTTGCCCGGCATATTCAAAGATATTTGTAAGGGCGCCAAGCCATTAGGCCTATTCACCGTAAACTGGCTTTTCATGCCCACTTGTTTAAAATCAGTAATATGGTAATCGGCATCTGCTGAAAAACCATAGGTTAATACTGGCCTGCCTGCTTCTGGCAATATTTCTTGAATCACTGGGCAGTCTGCACACAGAACAGCCAAACCATAAAAAGGTAAATTATGTAAAAAATCGACAAAGGTTTTTTTAAGCTTAGAAAAATCACCTTCGTAAGTGCTCATGTGATCTTCATCGAT
>CAYSTH010000188.1:0-3433 GCA_964433995.1 uncultured Francisellaceae bacterium
TTTTCATAGTTTGTGATATGTTGGTATGCTTTAAATATATCCTGATAACTAAATCTACCAAAATAAGATTGTCTTCGCCACCTTTGTTTCAGTGAATCAAAGTTTTGCACTGTTTTATCTTGTGTTTTTGATTTAATGTCATCCCATACAAATTCGGTATCCATCAATAATTCAAAATGTGATTTATTTTCTTCTATTTTTTTTACATCGGTTTGATATTTTACGAATTCATTTTTATGAATAGACATTTCATGCATGGTGTTTTTAGCAACATAAAAGCTTTGTTTACTTTTTTCCCATCTTTTTTTTGCCTTAATAATCGTATTATTATATTCTAACTGCGCTTTATCAAAATTGGCAAAAACACCTTGTTCAGATTCTGAATAAGATAAATATTGATCAATAAAATCTGTGTCATTGTTAAAAATATCAATATATTGACTTTCTGATTGATAACCAAAATTTCTTTGTAATAACTCTGTGAGACCTTGTTGACAACCTGCTTTAATATCATCTGGTATTTTTTTGAATATTTGCATCTTTTAACCCTATAAAATAAACTATTGCCGATGAATTTGATGGCTATAAACAATATTTAGTCCATGCTCTGGCAAAATCTTATTTTTCGTCAGAAATTAAAAATGGCCTGTCGTCATGCTCAACTCTGAATGCCGAGCATAAAGCTCAGTCTGTAGAGAATGAGATATAGACAATGACGATGGAGATAAAACAAAAAAAATGAGTGTAGATATTTTATGAGGTCAGTAAATCCCGCTTCACTATTCAGACGTCTGGCTGCAGCGGTTTATGATGTTTTTCTAATCTTTGCGTTATTACTATTGGCAACTGGTATTGCACTGCTAATAAATCAAGGTGATTCTTTCGGACAAAATCATTATTTATTTACCTTTTATTTAGTTTGCGTTGTCGGATTTTTTTATTGCTGGTTTTGGACACATGGTGGACAAACTTTAGGTATGCAAGCATGGAAAATTAAAGTGGTCACAAATCACTTACAAGCACTTACCTGGTCTATGGCCATTAAACGTTTTATCTTCTCTGTTCCCAGTGTTTGTCTGCTTGGATTAGGCTATTTAACCACTTTTTTTAATAAAAATAAGTTGTCCTTACACGATTTTGCTTCTCAAACTCGAGTCATACTAAAACGAGATTAAACGGACAAAACAGCCGACCAAGCGTTATTTAAAAAATCCATGAATATAGTACCATATTGGTAGTTTAACAACTCACTTATTCGAGGCTTATCATGGATTCAACCACTGCTTTTTTTCGCCATATTAGAAATAATATTGTTCGTGCTGGTATCTGGTTAAATAAAGCAATTGATATTAACCACACAGGATTATTTGAAGCTTTAGACAAACGCAATTGGTCAAAAATTGCCTCTGCCATTCAATATCCCGAAGTAAGGCAATATGCACATGATCATAATAACGCCATCCTTTTTACGGCAATTGATCAAGGTGAATATGGCCTGGCCACACAACTTTTGGCTTTGAATAATGTTAAAAGCGATCCCACTTTAGATAGTTATTATCCTATGCTTACAGCCATTGCAAATAAAAATGCTCATGCTGTACGTTTTATGTTAGAGCATATTCCCTCTATAGCGCAGCATGTTGCAGATGATAATAATACTGTTCTTATCAATGCCGTTTTTAATAAACAATGGGAGCTTGTTTCTGATTTGTTATGCATAGATCAAGTCCAGAATAATTTCGATAGACATAATTTTCAATTTATTTGCCAAGAAATGGCATCTGAATCACAAGAAATTAAAGGTACGATGTCTCATTTATTATTAAGCATACCTTTGGTACATGATTTTTTTGTTCAAAATCTTGATGCAGAAAAATTTCGAGATTTAACAGATTTATCTGAAGGGTATGCCACACTGGTTCTAGGTGAAGAATTTGTCGCTGAAAGAAAAACCAAAAACTATGCTCCATCCTATCCGCAACAACAAACCTCTTTTAGACAAAGAAAACAAACTCAAAGCTTAGAGAATGATCCCAGAGTAGAAGAATTATCAGAAGATCAAGACATTTCTGTTCACCACGCAAACAAACGTCGTAGATTAGGTGAATAAAATTACCAGGCTTTTTTCATCATCCAGGCACCTAATAGGCTAAACAGTGCCAAAGGAATAAAAACAGCAAACCAAGCTGGCCAATTGTAAACAATCGCAATTGGCCCGATGGCTTTATTAAAACTAAAATACACAAATCCTAATGAAATACCCGCAACCATTTTAAGCCCCAAGGAACTTGATCTTAATGGCCCAAAAACAAAAGGAATCGCCAAAAACATCATCAACATCGTAGCGAAAGGTTGTGTCATTTTTTGCCACCAAATTAATTTAAATTGTGATACGGCAAGACCACTTGATTCACGATAATGAATGGTTTGTGATAATTCGTTAAAATTTAATTTATCTGCGCCCTTATTCCCTACAATTTGAATGACCTTGGGTTGAATATGGCTATACCAATCTGCTTGTTCTATGACCTGTGTGGTAATGGCTTCGTTTGTAATTTTTGTTTCTCGAATATTTTTTAATACCCAATGATCGTTCTGGAAATCGGCTTCTTTAGCAAAACTGGTTTGAACTAACTGCATTTTTTCGTCTAATTGATAACGCGTAATGCCCATAAGCTTGTTTGATTCAATTTGAACAATATGAACAAAATCTTTTCCGTCTCTCAACCAGGTGCCTTTTTTAGTTTGAAGTGCCTGACCTTGACTTAATGCATATGCTTTGTGTTTTTGTGCCGTATTTTGTAATCCAGGAATATAATACTCGCCTAATATGGTCACCAATACCGTTATCACGAACGCCGACTTCATAATTTTAGCGGCAATATCACCAATAGAATTACCTGCAGCACGCATTGCTACCAATTCACTATGGCCTGCTAATAGCCCTAACCCCATAATGCTGCCTATCAGCGCACACAAAGGAAAAACATCGTATATTTTCGCAGGAGAATTTAGTAACAAAAAATAAATAGCCTGAGGCATATTATAGTCGCCAGTACCTATCTGTTTTAATTCATTCACCAGATCAAAAATCCATTCTATCCCTAGAATCAGAAATAAAGTTAATCCTATCATAGATAACAAAATTTTAGCCAAATACCAGCTTAAGGTATCAATTCCAAAATTAAAGTTAGTTTTTAGCATATGATTTCCTATGCCAATATCCACTTTGTTGTAGTAACCAAATCAATCCTGCTACACCAAAAATAATATGTACCCACCATAAACCAATAAAATCGGGAATTCTTTCAGCTGCTATCCATCTTTTTGAAGCGGATAAAAGTTGAAAATAAACAATAAACACAAAAATAGCTGGTAATATTTTTCCAAAACGCCCCTGTCTTGGTGATACTTTCGATAAACATAGTCCCCA
>CAYSTH010000189.1:0-3428 GCA_964433995.1 uncultured Francisellaceae bacterium
TTTTTGAGATTGATTTTGTTGTATTTGATTAAGAGAAGCAGACCCTTTATCTTGAATAGCACCACGTTGATTCAGTAAAGCAATGGTTTTGCCAGATGTAATCATAGCAGCCATGCCAGAAACAACTTGAATATGATTTAAAGATTGATTCTCTTCCCTTGATGTACGGTTAGTTGTGCTGACTTGACCGCTGAGTGTAAAGTTATCTTCGCCAAAAATAACCTTACCTTTCGCATCGACGCTAAACTGTTCACTTGGCGTTTCTTTGGATTGTGAAACAGATAACATCAGCTTTTGAACGGGTTTATCTAAATCTTGCACTAACTTTTTTAAAGTAGCTAAGTTTTCAGCATCTGTTTGAATAATAAGTTGATTTTCAAAAGACTTAATTACCCCATCTTTATTCAAAAATGGGCTGAGAATAGGAACCAATTCTTCTGGTACCCGATGTTGCAATGTTAAGACAGCAGAATCAGCATAAACAACAGTAGGTGCCCAAAATATTAAGCCCAAGATCAAACGTTTAACAGAAAATAACATATGCACTCCTTTGCATCATAAATGTTTTATTCTATATTTTTCGCAAGCTTAGCCGCTAACCCTATATAGTTTTCAGGTAAAATATTAAGCATATTTTCTTTAATATCTTGAGGTAAATCTAACCCAAGGATAAAATCTTTCAAAGTGGCTAAATCCAGTTTTTTGCCACGAGAAAGTTGTTTCAATTTTTCATAAGGTTCATGCACACCATATCGACGCATGACAGTTTGCACACCTTCGGTGACCACTTCCACATGTTCATTTAAATCTTGAGCGATGAATTCTTGATTAATATCTAATTTATTTAGTCCTTTTATTAAGGATAAATAGGCAAGATAACTATTGGCTACACCCACGCCTATATTTCTGATGACAGTAGAACCAGATAAATCTCTTTGAAAGCGAGATACGGGCATTTTAGAAGCAAGGTGCGCTAATATGGCATTGGCTAATCCTAAATTACCTTCGGCATTTTCAAAGTCGATTGGGTTCACTTTGTGAGGCATAGTAGAGGAGCCTACTTCAGTCGCCACTGATTTTAATTTGAAATATTTTAAAGCATTATAGCCCCATAAATCTTGGCATAAATCGAGCAATATAATATTGATTCGAGATAAAATATGACAATACATTGCCAAGCCGTCATTGGGTTCTATTTGAGTGGTATACAAATGAGGCTTGAGACCTAAAGAAGTAATAAAATTTTGACTAAATTCAATCCAGTCGACTTCAGGGTAGCTCACATGATGAGCATTATAATTGCCGACTGCACCATTGATTTTTCCAGAATAAGCAAAATTTTGTAAAAGGGTGACTTGTTCGTTGAGTCTGATATAAAAATTAGCAAATTCTTTGCCCAAGGTGGTGGGAGAGGCAGGTTGACCGTGCGTTCTTGCCATCATGGCCAAAGAAGCATGTTCTTTTGCCATGCTTTTTAAAAAGAATAAAATTTGATTTAAAATAGGCAGTAAAACGGTTTGTGTTCCTTCTTTTAACATTAAACCGTAAGCTAAGTTATTAATGTCTTCAGAAGTACAAGCAAAATGAATAAATTCAAGCTTAGGGTTATCGTTACCTAAAAACTTGCCAATTTGTTTTTTGAGAAAATATTCTACCGCTTTCACATCGTGATTAGTGACACTTTCTAGTTTTTTAATGGTCATGGCATCATCAAGTGAAAATTTTTGTATGATATTTTCAAATATGTCTTCTTGGGGCTGCGTAAAAGCAGTAAGTTCCGAAATTTTAGGTTCTTTACCAAGGGCTAATAGCCATTTTAATTCAACTTTGACGCGATACTTAATGAGTGCATACTCACTAAAATAGTTTTGTAGAGCAGACGTTTTTTCGTGATAACGACCATCGATGGGAGAAATAGCGGTTAGTTGATGTTCCATATAATTGCACTCTCAAATAATATTAAGTTTAAATGGTTTATATTTTTAAGCCACCCAACGAATCGGTTTTAGCGATTTTCCCTCCTCCTAAACAGATACCCATGCCATTATAAAATACCAGGTATTGTCCAGGGGTGGCGGCTCGTTGGGGCTCTGTAAAATTGACACACAGAGGGTTGGTGGTCTCTTTTAGCCAACAAGTTTGGCTGTTTTGTCTATATCGAATTTTGGCCATCATGGGGGGGTGGTTTAATAATTGTGTTAAACCGTTAGGTGCAATCCAATGAAGGTTCTCTAATATAACTTGTTCAGAAAAATGCCAAGGGTGATCTTGCCCTTGGGCGACAATTAAAGTGTTAGTGGTGATGTCTTTGGCAACAACATACCAAGGTAATTCAGCATGATTTTTTTTACCGCCGATTTGAATGCCACCACGTTGTCCTAAGGTATAATACATCAAACCGGTATGCTCACCCAATATTTCACCTTCAGGGGTTTTGATTTGCCCGGGTTTAGCGACTAAAAAATCCGACAAAAAACGATTAAATTTGCGTTCGCCGATAAAACAAATACCCGTGCTATCTTTGCGTTGATAATTAGATAAACCCGCTTCTTGAGCGATTTTTCTCACATCTGTTTTTAACAAATGACCAATAGGAAAAATGCTTTTGGCTAATTGTGTGCTTTTTACCTGATGTAAAAAATAAGTTTGATCTTTGTTTTGATCAATGGCTTGCAATAGCTGTGTTTGACAGGGGTCTTCATGATAAATAATGCGAGCATAATGACCGGTCGCAATAAAATCGGCACCCAGTTTTTGAGCATAATCTAAAAACACTGAAAATTTAATTTCTTTATTACACAAAATATCAGGATTAGGGGTGCGACCTGCCTGATATTCAGTTAAAAAATCTTGAAAAACGTGTTGCCAATATTCAGGCACAAAATTGGCAGCATGCAAGGGAATATTTAACAGCTTAGCAACTTGCTTAGCAACTTTTAGATCTTCTTCAGCAGGGCAATACCCTAAGTCATTTTCTTCTTCTTCCCAATTTTTCATAAACAGGCCTTCAACTTCGTAAAGACCGGTTTGAATGAGCAATAGTGCGGCCACAGCCGAATCCACGCCGCCAGAGAGGCCAACAATCACTTTGGGCTTTCGAATGCCTGTGAGAATAGGGGTAGTTTGTAAATCTGATTTCATGGCGGTGATTTTATCATAAAATTACGCTAAACTGCGCAAAGGAAAAGAGCGTAATTCAACATATTAGGAGCAGCCTTATGGGATATCAGAAGATTGTCGTTCCAGCGCAGGGATCAAAAATTACGGTAGATAAAAATGGACAACTCAGTATTCCTGATAATCCTATTATTCCTTTCATTGAAGGGGATGGAACAGGGGTAGATATTACGCCTGTCATGATAAAAGTGGTTGATGCAGCGATTAAAAAAGGCTTATTTAGGCAAAAAACAAATTTCTTGGATGGAAGT
>CAYSTH010000190.1:0-3350 GCA_964433995.1 uncultured Francisellaceae bacterium
AGACGATGCTCTTCACAAGCAACCAACACATCTCCCGATTGCACACCTAAAGAAGCCAATATGCCATCGTAATACACTTCTTGACATAATACTTGTGTGTGACAGTCTATCAATTTAGCAGCTAAATTAAGCTGTGCACCGGTAGAAACCGGCAACGCTTGTAATATCAATCCGAAATTTTTTAATATCGATTCTATGGGTAATTCATCGGTTTGTGTTAGGCCTAGCTTTAATAAATCTTGTACAGAGGGGTATTGATATTGATTGATTAATTTCTCAATATCGTCTTCTTCTACCCCTATGCCTGGTGCGCCAAATTTTTCCCAAAGCTGTTGCATGATTACATCTAGATTATCATCATGGTTAGATTCTAACCTAAGTTGCAAATCACAACATAATGCCAATAAAGCACCTTTAAGATAATAACTGATGGTGCTGTTTATGCTGTTTTCATCTGGTTTGTAAAATTTGATCCAGGCATCAAAGCTAGCTGATTTAAGTGTTTGATATTTTCGACCAGGTATGTTAAATAATTTACTGATATTATCAGCTAATATTTTTAAATATTGTTGTGAGCTAATTAACTCTGCTCGCACCAACATTAAATCATCATAGTAAGCCGTAAAACCCTCAAAAGCCCAAAGTTGCGTTGTATAATTGGGTTGAGTTAAATCATAATTTAAAAAAACCGATGGCTTAATTTGCTTTACCATCCACAAATGAAAATATTCGTGACTAAACAGCCCTAATAAATCTATATAGGCTTTAGGTTTTTCTTGATCATCTGAAAAGATATTACTTTTTACTGGAATCGCAAATTTATTGATCAACAAACTAGATGAATTCACATGCTCTATGCCACCATAACCTTCTGCACTCACATGGAGTAAAAAACAATAATAATTTATCTCTTTGGGCAACCCTTTAAAAAAATCTACTTGAGTTTGGCATATTTTTTGAACATCTTGTGTAAGTCTATCTAAATCACCTTGTTGATATCCTGAAATAGCAATATCATGAGGAATATTGTCGACCATAAAAGAATGAATGCTTAATTTACCCATCATGACTGGGCAATCTATTAATTGTGCATAATCCTTGGCTAAATACCGGCCAAACATATATCTTTTGGTTTCGTCTGCACAAGCTAACCCTGTGGCCACTTGCCAACCTAAACCATTATCCATTACTTCTAACTCTATAGATTCTTTTTCAAATCCAACAGGACATAAGCATAAACTTGTCGAATTAAAAAAACCTCTTTCTGAATCTAGATAAGCACCCCGGACTGATTTATCATAAGCATAAACTAGATAAGTAACGATAAGTGGCTCTGGTGATATAGACTGCACCATCCATTCATTACTTTTGGTTTGTTGGCAATAAACAGGTTTATCAGCCTGGCTTATCGTTAAGTTATTTAGTTGTTTGACAAAATCTCGAATGACATAACTGCCTGGTATCCAGGTTGGCATGATGAGTACTTGATTGTTCAGTGGATTAGGGATGACTAAGGTTACTTTATAAAAATGTTTATTTAAGTCGAGTAACTCGACTGTGTATTTAATCATGTTATACCATCACCTAAATTTGAGTTCATTGCAAACGACTATACTGTTTACATGATAAATTCAACCTACGATCTTGTCATTATTGGCGGTGGCATAAATGGTACTGCCATTGCACTTGAAGCAGCGGACCGCGGCTTAAAAACCCTATTGTGTGAAAAAAACGATCTTGCGAGTGGGACATCGTCAGCCAGTACCAAACTGATTCATGGTGGTTTACGTTATTTAGCCTCTTTTGACTTTGCATTGGTTGCCGAATCATTAAAAGACCGCAATAATTTAATGCAATCTGCACCTCATCTTGTTAAACCGCTTGAGTTTTATATCCCCTTTCAAAAAAAAAGAAGTGCCTATTGGGAAACCAAGCTAGGACTCACGTTTTATAATCATTTTGCTAAACTACCTATATCACACCATCTTGAGGCTCAACAAACTCCGTGTAAGCATTCTGCTCTTAATGCACAATTTTCACATTTTTTATCTTATCAAGATTGTTATACCGATGATGCTAGGTTAGTGATAGCAAATGCCAAAAAAGCACATGATCTAGGTGTCGATATTCAATCTTATACCGAATTAATGTCGAGCACCCAAGAAAATAATTATTGGAGACTGACTTTTAAAAATCAACATGATGCTTATCATCCTCAAAGCATCTTAACCAAAACCGTTGTTAATGCTGGTGGTACTTGGGTAGAGCACATTCATACAAACATATTTAAATGTAAAAGTGCCTATCAATTAAAATTAATACAAGGAAGTCATTTAATTGTGCCCAAAATTTTTGAGCAGCATCATGCTTATTTGCTGCCAACAAGTGATGAGCGCGTTATTTTTGCCATTCCCTATTTAGATCAATTTACTCTGATTGGTACGACTGATGTAGAATTAACAGAAGTTATCACTCAAAAAAAATCTTTTGACTTAACGCCTGCAGAAATCACTTATTTACTCAAAGAAGCCAATCGTTATTTAGCCCAACCTTTAAAAGAAGGCATGATACTCGCACATTGGTCTGGAGCAAGGGCTTTACCTGTGAGAACCCAAGAGAAACATACCGCACCAAGTAAAATAAGCCGTGAATCTAAACTTGAGCTGGTTCAAAAAAGTGCAGAAGGACCTTTTCTGCTTTCCATTTGGGGAGGCAAATTAACGACGCACCGCAGCCTTGCCGTCAAGGCTATGAACTTGCTTGCTCCTAACATGGGCTTACCAAAACAAGCTTTTATTTTTTCTCAAAATTTAAATTCCCCCAATCACTACCCTGTCGAAGTTAATCAATTACTTCAATTATATCCTTTTATTCCAGAAAAAATTAAAAAAAGATGGATATTTAATTATGGTGCCGATTATGTACTCTTTTTATCTGGCTGTGAACAACTCATGGACTTAGGCATCCATTTTGGTCAGGGCTTATATGAAATTGAATTGAAGTATTTACTCGACCATGAATGGGCTTATACCCTCGAAGATATTTTATATCGCCGTACTAAATTCGGGTACATTCTCTCTGATCAAGAAAAGAATACACTGCAATTATGGTTGGATAACCGAAACGAGGCCAACGTGTTTAGGGCTTAAAAAATGCCATCGGTGGTAGGCTTAAGCTTTTCAATCCAGGCGCTAAACCAATTAAACATGCCATCAAAAAAACAGCGAATACAACTGGCAATAATGCAGCAAACAATGCGATGAGTGACCAAGAAACCGTGTGAGTCAATAACCAACCGAGTATTAACATAGCCCCCAAAAGTATACCAATGCTTCCTCCAATAAGATAAT
>CAYSTH010000191.1:0-3254 GCA_964433995.1 uncultured Francisellaceae bacterium
TCATTTTAAGTTCATCTTATAAAATATTTAACTTAATCGCAGTCATAACTAATGGTAGGATACCTCAAATAAAGGTTCCATGAGAATCGCAAAATTAAGTTGGTTTGATAGTTTTAATAAATATACCGAGTAGTTATCAAAATATGTTTAGTTTTTTCAAAAAAGATAAAGACAAAGAATCTAAAGCAGAGTCCAAAACAGAATCTGAAACCTCTGCAGAATCTCTGGCGCCCCAAAATAATCAAACAAGCGCACCCGAAGTCACACCACAAAGTAAACCTTCTTTCTTTGCCAGACTAAAATCGTCTCTCTCTCGTACGCGCAACCAATTGGCTTCTAAATTAGCCAATCTGGTTTTAGGTAAAAAAGAAATCGATGCTGAATTACTTCAACAATTGGAAAAAATATTACTCGAAGCCGATTTAGGCGTCATTGTAACCAAAAATATTATCCAACATTTAACAAATAATCTTAATCGCCAACAATTAAAAAGCCCTCAAGATTTATTTGCTCAACTTAAATCTGAGCTTGAACAGCAGTTATTGCCTTTACAACAACCTTTAACCATTTCATCCACCACACAAAAACCTTTTGTGATAATGATGATAGGAGTAAATGGCACGGGTAAAACCACTTCTATTGGTAAACTAGCAAATCAACTCAAAAACCAAGGTCACAGTCTTTGTCTTGCTGCAGGTGATACCTTTAGAGCGGCGGCTGTTGAACAATTAAATGTCTGGGCAGAGCGGTTATCTATCCCCATCATTAAACAACATACTGGTGCAGATAGTGCTTCGGTGATATTTGATGCATTACAATCTGCTCAAGCTAAACAGCAAGATATTTTAATCGCCGATACCGCAGGACGATTACATAATAAAAGCAACTTAATGGACGAACTTAAAAAAATTAAGCGCGTATTAGGCAAACTTGATCCCACAGCCCCTCACGAAGTCTTACTGGTGATAGATGCCACAACAGGGCAAAACGCATTACAACAAGCAGAAATCTTC
The DNA here is from genome assembly GCA_964433995.1 of uncultured Francisellaceae bacterium. Taxonomy (GTDB): domain Bacteria; phylum Pseudomonadota; class Gammaproteobacteria; order Berkiellales; family Berkiellaceae; genus CADEEZ01. The sequence goes on from CAYSTH010000191.1 coordinate 1,014, forward strand.
ACCAAAGAAATTGGGGTCACCGGCTTAATTTTAACCAAACTAGATGGCACAGCCAGGGGCGGTATTGTGTTTGCTATTGGTCAAAAGCTCGGATTGCCTATTCGCTATATTGGTGTAGGGGAAGGTGTTGAAGACTTAAGGCCATTTGACGCCAAAGCCTTTGTTGAGGCACTATTTGAAGAAACCGAACAACCATCGGATACGATATGATTAAATTTGAGCAAGTTTCTAAACAATTCAATAATGGCACAGAAGCTTTATTAGATATCAATTTTGAAGTAGGCCAATCGGAATTGGTTTTTTTATCTGGACACAGTGGCGCAGGAAAAAGCACATTACTCCGATTGATTGGTATGTTAGAAAAACCTTCTTCAGGACAGATATTTGTTGCAGGACAAAATCTAGCGCATATCCCTACACGTAAAATTCCGTATTACCGACGCCGAATTGGCATGATTTTTCAAAATCCTTTGTTGCTCGCTCAATATACGGTTTATGAAAATGTCCTCATTCCCTTAATTGTCGCTGGTTTTGATAAAAATGATATGGCCAAGCGTGTTCGCGCTGCTTTAGATAAAGTAGGCTTATTAAAAAAAGAAAAACTTAAGGCTGCAGAGTTATCAAGCGGTGAAGCGCAGCGTGTCGCCATTGCCAGAGCCATTGTGCATAAACCTATTTTACTCTTAGCCGATGAACCTACGGGTAATTTAGATCCCGCATTGGCATTAGAAATCATGCAACTCTTTTCTCGTTTTCAACAAGTGGGTGTCACCGTGTTAATTGCCACACACGACCAAGGCATTATCCAAAAAATGCCTTATCGAACTTTACACTTAAAACAAGGTAAAGTTATCGATCAAGAGCTTGTAAGGCCTTTTGCCTCGCCACCAGAACATGAAACCACTTTAATTAAAACGCAAGAGGGCTTGATGGTATGAAAAGATCTAAACCCTTATTTCAACCTCAACAATCTTTTTCAAAAATGCGGGCCAGCTGGCTATCAGCTCATGGCATGGCTTTTCGATTGAGTATCCGAAATTTAGTGACTCATCCTTTAACAAGTTTATTAACATTGTTGTCTCTGGCTGTTACATTGAGTTTGCCTGGCGCCTCTTATCTCACTTATAAAAATACCAAACTATTATTAGCAGGTTGGGATAAAGGTACCACCATTACCTCTTTTTTAAATGAAAATGTCTCACTGGAACAAGCACATGAATTGGTTCGTGCGATAGAAGCAAGAGACGAAGTGTTCGAAGCCATCTATCAAAGCCCTGAACAAGCTTTACAAGAGTTTAGAGAGCTCTCAGGATTAAAAGAAGTCATCGATAGTTTGCCTAGCAACCCCTTGCCTGGTGTTATTACGATTTACCCCAATCAGGGTTTTCAAAAGGCCAGTAGCCTCAGTCAATTACAAGGTTTTCTACAAAGCTTTTCTGAAATTCAATCTGTCGAAATCGATTTAGACTGGGTGCAAAAAATGAATGCCTATCTACATTTTGGCAAAGCTTTGACCTTGGTAATCGGTATTTTAGTAGGCTTAACTGTCATCTTAGTGATTGCGAATATCATTCGATTAACCCTAGAGCGTCATAAAGACGAAACCGAAGTATTATCTTTAATTGGTGCCACTAAATATTTTATCGCCAGACCCTTTCTATCGTGGCTTTTGGTATGGTTTATTAGGCGGTGTATTTAGCTTTGGGTTATTATCTATTGTTATTGATTACTTACAAAAACCCATGGATAAATTATCATTTTTATATCAGCAGCCCTTCTTAATTTATAATTTGGGTTTAGGTGAAACACTCATATTATTAATGATTAGTGGCGGGTTAGGTTTGACGGGTGCATGGATTGCGGTTCGTTCTCAATTGAACAACCTCAATCAATATGCCTAATTTTTTTTTAGAACAGACCCCAAATGGGCTAGGCCTTAAAAGTGACCTGCCCACCTTTCCTGGTGTATTTTTAATCGATTACTTACATGGCAATTTGGGTTATCGATTAAAACCTGAGCGCGTATTGCACGAGCCTTTAGCCAAAGTCATCGATCATCAAGCCTGGGTAGTAGATACCACAGGTGGCTTAGGTAAAGATGGTTTAATGCTTGCCATGATGGGTTGTAAAGTATGGATGTGTGAAGCACATCCTCTCTTATACCCGCTGATACAAGATGCCATTCAACGCGCTCTGATTGATCCCTATTTTAATTCTCTCTTTACCAATTTAGAGAAATTT
>CAYSTH010000192.1:0-3253 GCA_964433995.1 uncultured Francisellaceae bacterium
ATGCAAATTGCCGTACATTTTGCATGCTAATGTTGAATCATTTATTAATTAAAAAATGGTTTTCCTCTTTGTATTATGTCAGATCAAAATAAATTTGATGGTTTTTCACCTGTTGAGTTAATTGAAGAGGTTATCTTAGGAATGGTAAATGCATTTGAGTTAATAGAAAGAGATAAATTATTCGGAATAGGTTCTAAAGACATTTTATACTTTATCGAAAAACATGAGCAAAGGAATTTAAATAGTTATTTCAAAGATATTGTAATGCGTGAAAAAAGTGCAAGATTAAAGCGACTTCCTAACGAACCTTTTTATACAAGTTTTTTTGGTAATCAGGATATAAACCATCCTGCTAATAAAATTAAAAAAATGCTCAAAAGAGCTCTCTACTTATTAGATAGATTATATTCCGAAGAAGATGCCAATGAGGATGAAGAAATAAAAAATTATCGTGATAATGTTTTGTTAACAATTTCAAAGTTTGGTGAAAAGGTTGCAACTAATGAAGATTTAGATGTCTTACAAAATTTTATCCAGAAAATGGAAGGGATTATAAAGGAACAATTGTCATTATATGATGAATATTGCAGTATTAAATATTCCCGATGATAAAAAGTACACTAAATAGATAAAATAAAAGGAGTTAACAACTACTTGGCTAACCCCATGATAGGTAGAAGTTATTATTTTGGTTGGTTTGATTGTTGTAGCATTGTGTCAACCATTTCAATAAATCGCTCTTTGTCTTCAGACGGGATTGTAATAAAGGGAAGAATATCTGGATTCCATTGAGTGAATATTAGATCTTCACTTGAAGAATAAACCATTATGTTTATTTTATCATTATCTACATCTACGCGAAGTCTATAGACAAATTCATCATCAATTTCTTTATTAAAGGAAATTCTAATTTCGTCTTTTTCTGTTAGAGCAACCGAATGTATTTGATCTTCCTTCAAATCAAATGCTGAAACGATATTTGCTTTTAGAGTACTTAATGGTTGATCTTTTAATTCCTCTTTTTTGTGACGATTAAAAAAACCGGGAAATAAAGCTTGAGCATTAATTGGTTCGTGTTTATACATGGTAATCCCTGTTTCAAATGATTTTATTATCTGGTTTTAATTTCGCACATTGTAAATAATTCACCCATAAAGTCAAGCTTTATACAAAATGAAACTATTGAAATGTCGAAATTAGAGTTCCCACAGTTTGTTGATTATCAATCAGAGCCTCATACAAATATCTATAAGATCCAGAACTGTTTGTGCGCGTTTATATCCACTGCCCCCATGATGAAAGTGGCTAAATCGATTGATAAAACGGATACCCTCTGTGTTTTGATTCATTCAATTCAAATAAGCGTGGCTCATTTCATTGATATGCTTCTCTTTAATGTTCCTGTGATATCTGATTGCTCCTCAGAGAAAGATTCTGTATTCTCTTTCGTTTGCTCTTTAGCTATTGTATTTCCCTCTGCTTGCACCTTTGTTATTGTTTCTTGAGAAGATTTTTTTTGTTTGGGTTTATTAATTATCTCGTTGGCAATCTCTTGTAGTTTTGAATGATAGTCCTTCTCTTGCTCTTCACTTCTCGGGATAGGAACTTTATACATCAAGTCTCTTGCTTTTTGGCAATAAGGATTAGTGTCCATGGTAAATGTATTGATATAGCGCAAAATATCATTAGGTAGTGTTAATCCCTCACCAAAAGGACTCTTTGCTCTTAACCGACCTTTTTTACTAAAAAAAGAATAGAGAAGATTGGTCTCTGCTGTATTAGCCACTCTATAAATTTCAGTCGTAATCCATGCATCAAATTTTTGTGCTAATTCTTTGGAAATTATTTTATCTCTTAATTTTAGGGGCACTAACCGACCAATACGTTCTACCTCAGTAACATCGAGACTATCAATTACAATATGACGCAAACTGGTGCATCCACAAAATGCATCATCTCCAATTTGGGTCACTCCTTGAGGCAGTCTCAGTGTCTGCAAACGAGTACATCCACTAAATGCCCCTGCTCCAATATGGGTCACACCGTGAGGAAGTGTCAGTGTTTGCAAACTGGGACATGATCGAAATGCATTATCTCCAATATAGGTCACTCCTTGAAGAAGTGTCAGTGTATGCAAACTGGTACATCCCCAAAATGCACCATCTCCAATATGGGTCACACCTTGAGGCAGTCTCAGTGTCTGCAAACGAGTACATCCACTAAATGCTCCTTTTACAATATGGGTCACTCCTTGAGGAATAGTCAGTGTTTGCAAACTGGGACATGAACGAAATGCATTATCTCCAATATGGGTCACTCCTTGAGGAAGTGTCAGTGTTTGCAAACTGGGACATGAACGGAATGCATTATCTCCGATATGGGTAACTTCTTGAGGAAGTGTCAGCGTTTGCAAACTGGTGCATCCAAAAAATGCATCATCTCCAATATGGGTCACACCTTGAGGCAGTCTCAGTGTCTGCAAACGAGTACATCCACTAAATGCCCTTGTTCCAATATGGGTAACGCCGTGAGGAAGTGTCAGTGTTTGCAAACTGGCGCATCCATGAAATGCACTTTTTCCAATATGGGTCACTCCTTGAGGAAGTGTCAGTGTTTGCAAACTGGTACATCCCCAAAATGCATCATCTCCAATTTGGGTCACGCCTTGAGGAAGTATCAGTGTCTGCAAACGAGTACATCCACTAAATGCCCCTTTTACAATATAGGTCAATCCGTGAGGAAGTGTCAGTGTTTGCAAACTGGAGCATCCACTAAACGCACTATCTCCAATATGAGTTAATCCATGTGGAAGTGTCAGTGCTTGCAAACTAATGCATCCCCAAAATGCATCACCTCCTATATGGGTCACACCTTGAGGCAGTATCAGTGTCTGCAAACGAGTACATCCACTAAATGCCCTATCTCCAATATGGGTTACTCCTTTAGGAATATCAAAAGAACCATCTAATTTAATTTCAGAATTTTTAATCTGAGTTAATACATTGTTTTCTACTAATGCCATGATGTTTTACCTGATGATTACTAAACATAAATGGTATAAAGCGTAACAATTTTGATAATGTCGAGTCAAATTTAGATCATATTAAGAAAATAATAGATCGAAAGTGCGGATTTTACTCATTAAAAACAAAGAGGAAAATTGCAATAATGATCAGAAAAAAACGAATTAAACAATTAATGTTAAATGCGATATAATCAGATAATTGTAGGCTTGCGATTGATCAAATAGAAT
>CAYSTH010000193.1:0-3251 GCA_964433995.1 uncultured Francisellaceae bacterium
CAAGATTTAGACATTTTTCATCAGACAAAAGCTCTGAATTGACTAATATTGATTCGAGTAGTTCAGTTTCCTCTTGGGTTTCACATAATGCGATATAAAAACGTACAAATTTATCTGAGCTTTTATTGAATTTATTTAAAAATTTTAATCCAGACCCTTGATATCGTTTTAATGTAGACCATGTAGGGCGATTAGCTTTGCCGATATAATATTCGCCATTTTCCATATTTATTTGAATATAAACAACTCTGTAATAACCATCAGCTTCATTTCGTTTTCGAACTAGTTCACTTAGGTTTAATACATCAAACCAGCGGTTGCTTATTGCGATCCGTTCTTTATTTAATTCAAATTTCGCTAAATGACGATTAGAATTAGTTGAATTGAATAAGTTTTTCTCTGTATATAATTCAAAGGGATTATACTTTTTCCAGATTTTGATATTGTCATTAATTTCAATAATCATATTTTCAATATTAACTACGTTTTGTTGTTAGCTGTCAAATTAGATTGAAACCAGCATTACTTTGTTATCAGGCTATATCTTGCTTTTTACATTTTAGGTAATAATTTCATGCAAGGTTTTTTCCCATTTTGTCAGAGCTTCTCTCATTTGAGGTAAATAATTATAGTGGTTGTATACGCGTGCTAACCCCTGTAATTGGTGATTTAGAACACGCTCTGCAACAATTTCATTTACACCCAGTTCCGCTAATTTGGTTCTCACCGTACGGCGTATATCATGAGGTACAAATTTTTTGATACCTAAATCACTAAGCTTGCGACCTAACGCTTTGCTCAATGATCTTACTTCAATTGGCTTGGGGGATTCTTGTTTTTGAGGCGAGGGGAAAACCCAGTTATTTATAGGGTTTATCTCTTTAGCTTGGTTTAACAGAGTTAGAGATGTCTCGGTCAGAGGGACTGAATGTGAGCGATTGTTTTTAGATTTTTCTGCAGGAATTGACCATAAGCAATTTTCAAAATCAATTTCACCCCATTCCATATTAATCACCTCACCAGCTCGTTGACCTGTTAACAACATTAATTTAAGGGCTATAACAGTTAAAGGATGAAGTCCCATTGAGTCAATTTTGTTCCAGAAATCATAAATTTCTGTGTTATCTAGGACTCGTTCACGAGGTTCCTCAGTAGTTTTTCTTAGGCGCACCATTGGAGAGGTATCTAGGATCCCTCGCTCACAAGCGAAGTTAAAAACACGAGTTAGCCTCCCATGAACACGATTAGCCATAACAGGAGCGCCTCTGTCACGTATTTTATCTAATAATACAACCACATCACGTCTGGTGATGTTTGAAGCCTTCATAGAACCCCAGGCAGGTATGACATCTTTTTGAAGAAGCCTAAACATGTCTTTAGCAGACTTTTTGTTAGAAAGTTCTCTTTCCCAAAACTCATCAATTAACTCTTTTATTGTGGGGATTTGTTTTGAATGTTTCTTGATTGCTGAGGGATCAATATTATTTTGTATCTCCCTTAGGGCCGCAATGCATTTATTGCGAGCATCTGAAAGTGAAAGTGCAGGGTAAGTTCCAAGCTGTAATCGTTTTTTTATAGGATCTCCAGGCATCCGATAGGTGAACGAAAAGGTTTTCTTGTTTTTAGAGGTTACTCTTAGGGTGAGTCCGGCAATTTTTTGATCGTATAACTCAAGCCTCTCAGAGAGAGGGGGAATGATTGATTGAATAAATCGATCGTTTAAGAGCTTTTTCATTATTATTATCTCTATCTATTTGGGGACCGCTGGGGGACCAAAAAGTTTGAACTCTTATGATATTTAGCGAATTGAATTAAACGAAATAATTGCTCAAGAGTCAATGATTATATAGGATTAAAGGGTATCAGAAGAGATTAGTAAAATTCATAAGATACCTTGTTTACTTGCATGGGGTGCATGTGGTCGCAGGTTCAAATCCTGCCGTCCCGACCAATTTATTTCTGAAATAATCAGACTTCTTATTTTTGATCTTTTTTGTTTGTGAGAAAATCTAATCTGGGAACCTTTTCTGCTATATATCCATTAATCAGTGAGTTAGTTATCGATGTTTAGATTTTCTACATAATAATCCTATGTTAACAAGGACCGTCCATGAATAAATACGAAAATATGCAGGCTCAGGATGATGAGTATTATCGTGAATATTTTTATGAATGCAGGTCAGATAAGCCTCACAGTGTTGATACTCAAAAGCTAAGGGAATACTGTTTTAATATAATAAATATTTTTTATGCTCATGAAGCTTTATTAAGAAGCAATAGCCCAGCCTCAAATCAAGAAACCTATTTACAAGATGAATGGCATAAAATTTTTCATAAGTGTACCTCATCTTATCTCCTAGATTTAGCTGTAGGCATTAGAACTCTTGAAGATATATTAGATGAACGTTGCCCAAAGCTAACTGATGAAGACAATGAAAGCATCTGGGGCAGTACCAACGACATTAAACATAAAACTCTAAGAGAAGCTTGCAACAAAATAATACATGCAAAAAAGTTTTCATATGTATTATCTAAATTAGATACAGATGTGTTTCCTGAGGATATGGATGAAGATGATTTCGAGCCTCAGCCAATGAGCTGTTTATCAGGCGAAATAGAATTAGTGGGTGATTGCAATAAAAAAAAGTGGAGTGTTACGGTACTCATTCCCGAATTAATTGAGTCAACATTAAAATATTTGTCGTTATGCGAGCAAATAGAGCCATTGGCAATAGCTGAGTAATTAATATCTAACAACAAAGTAAAGATTTCTTCTAATAATGTACAAACCTTGCGAATTTATACTGGCCAACAGCTAAGAAAAATATTTGAAGAAACGGTTTCAAAGTGATAAAGCAATATGGAATTAATGGTAAAAGTTTTGTTGAAAACAAAAGTAGTCGAATTGTGATAATTGTCATAAAGAAATAAACCTTAAAAAAAATCAGTAATTTTAATCTATTTATAAATTTAATTATTTTAAAAAAATGCACATAAATATACTTACGGTGTATTTAAATTATTAAAAATAAAAAATTGAATAAAAAATCGATCAAAGAGCCATAAACTCATTGCAATGACAATTGCTCACTGCTCGCGAGCGACGAGCAACAATATAGAAATTAACTAGCATTTATTCGTGCTTATACACAAAACTATGCTTATATTAAGGTTTATTTTATATTAAAAAAGACTACTATGAGTTTACCTAATTCAAAAAATATAAACCATCTAAAGAGAACTGTTGGCCA
>CAYSTH010000194.1:0-3246 GCA_964433995.1 uncultured Francisellaceae bacterium
TCTTCTTGCATGTTTTTATATAAATTTTTTTCTTTTTCCTCATTCCATAAACCTACATCATGAAGATAGGTTCGTAATCTCAGAATAGGATCTTTATCTTTTTGTGCGTCAACCTCTTCTTTAGGCTGATAACGTGTTGCATCATCTGCTGTGGTATGATCACACATTCTATAAGTGATGGCTTCTATGACGGTTGGACCTTTTGAATTTCTTGCCTCTTCTATTGCCTGTCCAACTACTTCTCGGACGGCGATAACATCATTGCCATCAATTTGAATGCCTTTAATACCACCTGCTATCGCTTTTTGCGCATAGGTTTGACAATGTGTTTGTTCTTTACTAGGAACAGAAATAGCCCATTGATTATTATTGACAACAAAAACCACAGGTAAATTCCATGCGCCTGCTACATTTATCGCTTCATAAAAATCGCCTCGAGAAGTACCACCATCACCAATGGTTGTGACACACACTCTAGGCTGTTTGCGTAGTTTAAATGCTGTTGCCACCCCTGTTGCATAAAGTGTTTGCGAGGCAATTGGCACGCAAATAGGAAAATCTTGTCTTGCCGTGGAATGTTGAAAATTGCTTCCTTGTTCTTCTCCGCCCCAATACAAGAAAATTTCTTCCATGGTGACCCCTCGCCAAAATTGCGCACCATATTCTCTGTAGTAGGGGCACAACACATCTTCAGGACGCATGGCAGCGCCAATACCAACAGAAATAGCTTCTTGACCTGTTGTTGCTGGAAAAGTGCTAAGCAAACCAGTTCGCTGCAATGCGATTGCTTTTTTATCAAAGTGCCGCACTCTCACCATCATGGTATATAGCTCAAGAAGATGTTGCACATCTGTTTGAACAAAAGCTGGTAAGTCTTGCTCTGCTTTACCAAATTCATTTAAAAAACGAGTGTATAAAATATCGAAAGTTGCTTGACTTTTCCAAATAGGTTTCATTTTTTCACCTCCTTGCGCCATGACAGCTTTAATTTGTGTGATTAACTTGATAAAAGTGATTTATTCTGCAGTTTATCAGGGTCAACCGAGATACGCTAATCTCTCGGAATGGGGAAAAAATGAATCCATTATTTTCAGAAGAAGAAAATTTAGTCAAAGACTTGGCAAAAAAAATAGCCGAAAAAGTACTGAAACCCAATAGTGCAGCCTGGTCAAAACAAAATCATTTTCCTCGCGAAGCCCTAGATGCTTTTTCATCAGCAGGGTTAATGGGTATGCTCATTCCTGATGCCTACCAAGGATCTAATGCTAGTTATACTGCTTATGTTTTAGCCCTTATCGAAATTGCCAAGGGTGATGGCGGTTGTTCAACTGTCTTGAGCGTACATAACTCTGTTGCCAGTTTACCGATATTGCAATTTGGCAATTCAGAGCAAAAAAATATGTTTTTACCAGAATTAGCCACCGGAAAAAAATTAGGCTGTTTTTGTCTAACAGAGCCTCAAGCAGGTTCAGACGCCAGTAACATTCAAACATCAGCTGTTAAACTAAATAATAGATATAAACTAAATGGCGTAAAACAATTCATTACAGTTGGTCATCAAGCACAATTAGCAATTGTTATTGCGAACACCCACTCTTTCCCCGAGTTACCGAGCAACAAAAACTTAACGGCTTTTATTGTGCCGACGGATACGCCGGGTTTTCAAATAGGCAGAATCGAACACAAAATGGGCCAATCAACCGCGCCTATTGCTCAAATCATACTTGAAAACTGTGAGATTCCTGAATCATATAGGCTTGGCGTTGAAGGCGAAGGGTATAAAATTGCCCTCGGTCAATTAGAATCGGGACGCGTTGGCATCGCAGCTCAAGCAATTGGTATGGCGGAAGCTGCACTAGAAGAAAGTATTTTATATACATCACAGCGCCAAAGCTTCGGTCAGTATTTATATAAACACCAAGCGATTAGTTTCAAATTAGCTGAAATGGCAACAAACATCGAAGCGGCTAAACAGCTCGTATTATATGCAGCCAAACTAAAAGATCTAAAATTACCTGCTTTAAAAGCAGCAGCCCAAGCAAAATTATTTGCAAGCGAACAGGCTGAACAAGCGATTCATTCAGCCTTACAATTATTTGGCGGATATGGTTACTTGCAAGATTTTAAAATAGAACAACTCTATAGAGATATTCGTGCAACAACCTTATATGAAGGCACAAGCGAAGTACAAAAAATGATTATAGCAAGAGCGTTGTTTAAAAATTAGATCCACCCTTTTTTCCTAAATATTAACCAAGGGAAATAAGCCGACAACACAATAGCACACAGCGCTATTGGGTACGAATAAATCAACTCTAACTCAGGCATATGTTTAAAATTCATGCCTTCAATACTAGCAATGAGCGTTGGTGGCATAAAAACTAAAGCCAATACCGTAAAAATTTTAACTATCCCTATTTGTTCAATATTTATCACACCTAATGTCGCATTTAATTGAAAATTAATTTTTTGATTTAAATAATTGGCGTGTTTCAATAAAGACATGATATCTTGTTTAAGGCTTTTTAAATCCACTATGTTTAAAGTGACCTTTTGCTCCAAATAATTTATCAATAAGTCTAAAGATGACAAACTTTGATAGGTCATTGAACTTAAATCTTCTAAAACATTAATTTCTAACAAAGTGTTATTCAACATTTTTTCTCTGTTTTTTACACTTATTTTTTGCATTCCTTTAGATAAATTCATAGAAAGATAACTTGCTCTTTCTGCAGTCGCTTCTAAAACATCTGCATTTTTACCAATAATATATTGAAGTAATATTTTCAATAAGTCATATTGAGTATGAAACACTCGTGGTTTGATTATCAATTGTTCTAAAAATTTTTTAACTGGATTAGGTTCGCTATACCTAACTGTAATAATTTTATTTTTAGTGACAATAATACTGATAGCATGGCTTTCTAGTTTCGGATAAGAATTTGTCACCAAATTAGCGGTTAAAAAGATACAATCGTCTTCATGATAAAACTGATTCGAGTACTCCATTTGATGTAATTCATGATGCTCTGGTAATTGAATTTTTTCTTGTTCTTGAATAAATTCTCTTTCTAAAAGAGTGGGATTGGATATTTCAACCCAAATAGCATTGTTATGATCATTGATGTGACGCTGAATATCCGCATCGGAAAAATTGGCCGATATCACTTGCCCTTGATTCGAAAGAGTAACAAAAGTCATCATAACAATAGCATCCTAGTATTAAGTCAGAAAATTTGATTAGGC
>CAYSTH010000195.1:0-3223 GCA_964433995.1 uncultured Francisellaceae bacterium
ATAACAGATCTGTATCCCTATAAAGGTTAACAAAGGGCCATTGGCGCATGCGATATTGGTTTAAAAAAGTGAAGGTACAACGGTTTGAAGCCAAATATTTGCTTTATGGTTTCCCTATAATTGTTTGCGCTGTGCTTATGTTGGTGATTGCATCTCAAGTATTTCAGTTTTATAAGCAAACAAACGAGTTGAAAACTCGAATGCAAGATATGTTATCAAATCGAGTAGAATTATTTTCGTTATTGGTAGAGAAACAACAAAAGAAAGAACTTCAAATGTTATTAGATTCTATGGCTAAAAGTCATTTTATTCATTGGATTAAAATAACAGATAATAACAATAGAATATTTGTTCAAGGAGGACCTAGTCAACCGGTTAAAGGCGATAATGAACCGAATGTCATACACCAAAAATTTAAAGATGGCACTATATGGTTAAAATATAACGAAGAAAAAACAACAGATTCAATTATTCTAAGCACTGTTATTTACTCATTCTGCATTTTATTGATTCTCATGATTAATGTTTATGTGATGATGCGTATCAAAAAATCAGCGATTGATGAACCTGTCCTTAAATTACTAGAGTCGATTAAAGAACAAAATGAAAATCGTCGTTTTAAACCAGTGAGGTGGCAGACAGATGATGACATTGGTATGGTAATTAAAGCATTTAATGAAATGCAGTTTAGACAACAACAGTATGAAAAAGAATTAGAACAACACCGTAGTAATCTCGAAAAAGTGGTTTATGAAAGAACAAGAGAATTAAAAGAAGCTTTAAAATCTGCTCGAGTTGCCAATGACGCAAAATCGAGTTTTTTAGCCACCATGAGTCATGAAATTCGAACGCCAATGAATGGTATTATTGGTATGGCGCAGCTGTTGTTAGAAAATGATTTAAATAAAGAACAACAAGAACAGGCAAAAATTATACTCGACTCAGCAGAATCTTTATTGGTTATTTTAAATGATATTTTAGATGTATCCAAATTAGAAGCAGGCAAACTCGATTTGGAATCTATCGATTTTAGTTTGCGAGATACCGTGAATCGCGTGGTAACGTTATTTGAACAAAAATCTAAAGAACGTCAAAACATATTAGTGGCAGAAATTGATAAAAATATTCCTGCTGTGGTCACAGGTGACGTAGGGCGCTTAAGGCAAGTGTTATTAAATTTGGTAGGGAATGCCCTAAAATTTACTAAAAATGGCAAGGTTACTATCAGGGCCAAAGTGGAAAAAGAATATGAAAAATTAGTGTTAATTCGTTTTGAAGTAGAAGACACTGGCACAGGTATTTCACCAGAAACAATGGAAACATTGTTTGAAAAATTCACACAGGCTGATTCGTCTATTTCTAGAAAATTTGGCGGGACAGGGTTAGGTTTAGCAATTTGCAAAAAAATCATCACGCTAATGGATGGTGAGATTGGTGTAAATAGCGAAATAGGTAAAGGAAGCATTTTTTGGTTGAAAGTCAGTTTTAGTAAACCGGAGTTTAAAATTGAAGATAGTCATGATGCAGAATATTTGCAGATTCAACCTCAAAAATCAGTCGCAAAAAATAAAATAGTTCGAGTACTTCTGGCAGAAGATAATACGGTCAATCAAATGGTTGCAGTTGGGCTACTCAAAAAATTAGGATTTGATATTCAAACTGTGTCAAATGGTAAACTTGCAATGGAAGCAGTTGAACAGTGTCCAGAAGATAAGCTATTCGATTTAATTTTTATGGATATTCAAATGCCAGAAATGAATGGATTGGATGCAACAAGAGCAATCAGAAATATGACGTATCCTAAGCGGGACATTCCCATTATTGCCTTAACAGCGAATGCCATGTCATCAGATAAAGAACAATATTTGGAAATCGGCATGAACGATTTTGTGTCCAAGCCGATTGACCAAATGTCATTAAAAGAGGCTATTAAGAGGGTAACTGATTATTAGGCATCGGATCTTTTTTCAAAAAGAGTGGAATCAAAATAATGGCCATACCCGAAAACAAAATACCTTCATAAACCCAAATATTACCGACAGGCACATCTTCAGGTGGAATAAACCCTAATAATGTGACGAGTACGCTGACCACAAAACCCGAACCAGCCACTATCCATATGCCAATATTACCAAAAGGAATTTTAAAAGGTCTGTATACATCTTTACGGTTATACCTTAATCGTATAGCGGCAGAGAATAACACCGCATACATGATAAGAGATAATTGAGCTGCCATAGCGGATAATGCCCAGTAAGAACTTTTAACCGTTGGTAATAAAACAAAGGTTAAACTTAACAAAGTGCAAATAACAGCTTGTGCAATCAGCATGTTGGTAGGAACATTTTTTTTGTTCGTAACAGACAATATTTTAGGCAAATAGCCGTCATCCACTGCTGCCCATAATCCTTTAGTCGGGCCAATTATCCAAGTCGCCACTTGGCATATGCCACCAATAACAATAATTAAGGCAATAACCGGTATGAGAGCTGTTAAATTAAATGCTTTTAAGAATAAAGAAAAAGCTTGAATAATTCCTGCGACAATATTGAGTTCTGCTTTGGGTACGACAATTGCTACTGCAACTGAAGACAGCGTTAAACTCACCAACACAATCAGGGCAGAAATTAACAATGCCTTAGGGTAGTCTTTTTCAGGATTTTTTACTTCTAAGGCATGCACCGAAGACATTTCTAAACCCAACAAGCTATATAAAATAGCCGAAAAGAAAACAAGTTGTGGCAGCGAATTAATTTGAGGGACGAGCGCAGCGTAACTTAACTCTGTATTACTGGGTTGTCCATTTAATAGCCAATATCCCGCACATCCTATAATGAGCAGCATCGGCAACATGGTACCAATCAACGAACCTAGGGTACTAATCCAAGAAGACATTTTCATGCCCAAAAAATTCACTAGGGTGCTAGACCAAAATATGGTCAACACCATAATAGTCATATAACTTTTATTGTTAACAAGCGCAGGATCAAATAAATAAGCCAGGGTACCTGCAACTAACGAAAGGATAGTAGGATACCAGACGATGTTATATATCCATTGCAGGTATACGACTAAAAAGCCCCATCGAGCACCGAAAGCTTCTTTAACCCAAACATACATACCACCTTTCATTGGCCAAGTAGTAGCCAATTCGGCACTGATTAAAGCGGTGGGAATGAAAAATAAAATAGCACCAATGAAATAAAGCGTCAGCAATGATAAA
>CAYSTH010000196.1:0-2801 GCA_964433995.1 uncultured Francisellaceae bacterium
ATTACCCCTCTCCCGCCCTAAAGGGCACCCTCTCCCACAAGGGGAGAGGGATTTTCTGCTTTTTTCGTGAAACGTAAACGTTACCGCTCAATCTCATTACTAAGAACCAGCCTAAAAACTCCTCTCCCCTTGTGGGAGAGGATGTCCGAAGGACAGGAGAGGGGGAATAAAAATAAAGCGAATTTCATTTTATGAAATTATCCTCAAGCGAGAATAATCTTTTGGATTACCCCTCTCCCGCCCTAAAAGGCACCCTCTGCCACTAGGGGAGAGGGATTTTCCTTCCAATTTTTTTCATCTTGTTGGTTAAAATATGTCAGGACTCCGCAGCGCTTTATGCGGTACCAAGACTACATTAGATGGGCTAAAACTTGATAGCTGCCATCCTGAATAGCTTTTACCCATTTAGAATTCTCTAAATACCACTTAACTGTTTTACTAATACCTGATTCAAAACTTTCTAAAGGCTTCCAATTGAGATCTTTTGCAATTTTAGATGCATCAATCGCGTAGCGTTTATCATGCCCAGGTCTGTCCTTCACGAAAGTGATTAGATCACGGTATGAATTAAGTCCTTCGGGTTTCTCTGGTTTAAATTCATCAAGTAAGTCGCATATTTTATGAACTACTTCGATATTTTTCTTTTCATTATGGCCGCCAATGTTATAGGTCTCTCCTATTTTGCCCTTTAATAGGACTTGATAAAGAGCACGCACGTGGTCTTCAACATAGAGCCAATCGCGAATTTGGGAACCATCGCCATATACAGGTAAGGATTTTCCTGCTAAAGCATTCTCTATGATTAAAGGAATTAATTTTTCAGGAAATTGAAAAGGTCCATAGTTATTAGAACAATTAGTAACAACAACAGGCAAGCCGTATGTTCTATGCCAAGCACGAACTAAATGATCTGAGCTGGCTTTAGACGCGGAATAAGGTGAACTTGGCGCGTAAGGTGTAGTTTCTGTAAAAAACTCACCGCTATTATCTAAATCACCATAAACTTCATCAGTAGAAATATGATGAAAACGGAAATTTTGTTGTCTTTCTGCTAATAAAGCCTTCCAGTATAAACGAGAAGCTTCAAGCAAAACATGGGTGCCGATAATGTTAGTTTGTATAAAATCAGCTGAGCTAGTAATAGAACGGTCGACATGACTTTCTGCAGCCAAATGCATCACCCTATCTGGCTGATATTGAATAAAAATTCTTTCGATGGCGGCTGCATCACAGATATCAACTTTCTCGAAAAAATAACGCTCACTTTCAGCAATACCTTCAAGAGAATGTAAGTTACCTGCATAGGTTAATTTATCTACATTAATAACAGTACTGTCTGTCTCATTTATCAAAAAACGAACTAGGGCTGAACCAATAAAACCAGCGCCACCAGTGATTAATATTTTCATTCAAATCCATATAAAAGCTAACAAAAAGTGTGCGAAACTCTACCATAGCCCATACTAAGCCGCAAGAATATCGATGAAAAACCCTTCATCAATCTTTTATATTCTTAAGGAAGTTTGCTTCAAAAAGAAACTGGCTAAGAGAAAGCAACCTGACAAAAAATGAACTAAAAAAATAGCATAGGAAATTTTTGATTTCCAATCAAATGGTTGTTCTAATAAAAGCCTTGCTGAAAATAAAAACAATATATAGTTTGCTGCGATACTTGCCCATTCATAGTCTGCTGCAGCGTAGGAAGGATATTCAGCTAAAGTAATAAACATAGCCAAGGCAACTAAAAAAGTAAACCAGGCCATTTGTAAAAACTTATCCATTTTTTTGAAATAGAAAATTGCGATAGCCAAAGGAAATGCAATAGACACTAGCGCTGAAGTAATTAAATGAGGCGAATATAATCGCCAAACTAAAAAGGGAGCAATAATTGTACCTGTAGGATGGGCTAAATAAGAACCGCCTTCTACAAAGGTAAAATACCACTGATAAGTTAAAAGTAATGTCGAAGGCAATCCTAAAATTAATAGTTTTAAGATTAGCTGCTTGTAATCACTATTCTTAAGATTCGTCAAAAAAACAAGAGAACATAATACAGGTAAAAAGGCCATAGCAAAATTCGGTTTACAAAGAATAGTTGCAGAAGCAAGGATAGACATAATAAAAAAAGGACGCAAATGATTGGCTTTATAATATTTAATGGAATAAAAAAACCAGATAATACTAAAAGGCATCGCTAGCAATAAAGTCGAGTTATGCCATTGATTTGGTGCAATATTCCCTAAATAAACATGAAAGTTATTTGCAACATAACGATTAGGGTAATCTTCTAAAGTGTAATAAGTTAAAAGTGGCATTACAAAAATTAGGGCAATACTAATTAAAAAAACAAGAAGCTTAGAGAAAAAATGAAAGCAAAGCCTAAGTATTTTAGATTTTTATTTATCAATTTTTATTTCCTTTCTACGATTTAACAGCAGTAACTAGGCGCAATGGTATTATTTTTTTTTCATTTTTACTACCTAAAAACATAAATATAAACCCATATCAATGTTTGACTAACCCAGCTATGCCCCTTATATTTACTCAAATTTTTTATTCGAAATAAACCATGGAAAAAAATGCAAGTCGGTTAGCTTTTCTAGATTTTCTACGAATTTTTTCTTTTGTTTCTGTATTAATTGGGCATAAATTTTATGTACAGCTCAGTCAATTAGCAGAAACTGACTACCTTCACCAAAGTCTAAGAACTTTAATTAAAGGTATTCTTCCTTTCTGTGTTGGTGGTGGCGCTGGCGTAGTTGTGTTTTTTTCTTGTATCAGGCTATGTCATTACCTTTGTT
>CAYSTH010000196.1:2811-3176 GCA_964433995.1 uncultured Francisellaceae bacterium
ATGTCTGTGTTAATTCCTCAACTATTATTAGTAGGTAACTTTTTCAATACACCTTATAGTTTAAATGGGGTTGAATGGACCTTAAGAATCGAAGTTTTCTTTTATATTTTTATGTATCTAATGAGCCATTTTAAAATTTTAAACGATAAAAAACCCTTTTATCCTTGGATTTTAGTTTTTTATGACTCTTTTATTAGGTCTATTACCTGCGATGCCTTCTGAAATAACTAAGGCCTATAT
Source organism: uncultured Francisellaceae bacterium (assembly GCA_964433995.1). GTDB lineage: Bacteria > Pseudomonadota > Gammaproteobacteria > Berkiellales > Berkiellaceae > CADEEZ01. The sequence goes on from CAYSTH010000196.1 coordinate 3,052, forward strand.
TAACCTTTATACCCCCTTTCTATTTTTAGGCTCCTTTTTTTTCTTGTATGAGAAAAATCGAGTTAATTTGCAATTTTTAATTGGATTTTGCTGACTTATTTTCATCCAGCAATGCCAATTAATTT
>CAYSTH010000197.1:0-3143 GCA_964433995.1 uncultured Francisellaceae bacterium
TACTGTACATCTAGCAAATACCACTGCTATTCAACAATACCAAGGCATAAAATATTTTTTTTGATAATGTAGATAGAGAATATTTAGAAAAGCTGATAGCTGAAGGGGTTAAACGATTTGGCCATCAAATACTTGCCTATTGCTGGATGAATAATCATATTCATCTAGCTATTGAAGTAAACAAAATTCCACTTTCAAAGATAATTCAAAACATTTCTTTTCGTTATACAAGATATATTAATAAAAAGAAGAAGCAAGTTGGCCATTTGTTTCAAGGCAGATATAAAGCAATTTTAGTTGAAAAAGATAGTTATTTGTTGGAACTTATAAGATATATACATTTAAATCCGATTAGGGCTAAAATGGTCAATAAATTAGATGATTATAAATGGAGTAGCCATCATCTTTATCTGGATAAAGAAAAAAATAGTTGGATTAAGTCAGATAAAATATTATCTATGTTTTCTAAAAATAGAAAAGTAGCACTTAAAAAATATTTGCAATTTTTAAAAGAAGGTGCAGATTGTGCTACAAATTTTGAAGTAGGAATGCAAGATTCAAGAATAATAGGTAACGAAGAATTCATAGAAAAACAGATTTTAAATAGAGATGAACACATATCGACTATGGCATTACCTACAATAATTAAATCAGCTTGTAAGATATTAAATATTTCAAAGAGCAAATTGTATGAAAAAACAAGAAATAGGCAAGTTACCTTTGCTAGGCATGTGATTGGTTATTTAAACAAACACAACGGTAAATCAACTATGCAGAGTTTAGCAAATCAGTTTTCATTAGATTTAAGTACATTAAGTCGTTCCATAACAAATTTTGAGAATAAAATTGAAGAGCCTTTTAATTCAAAATTAATTAAAGAAATAAAGGCGGAGATGCAAGCTCGTCCTTGAGGTTGCAAGATGTAAACTTACAAAATAGTTGAAGATTTAGAGGTATTTTCATCTTCTTTGGAATCATATTCAGAAGACTTGGTTACTAAATTTAGCTCTAGATTGGTAATCTTATAGCCTTCGTTTTTTAATAAATTAAGCAGCCCTTGATCTCCGCCTAAATGTGCAGCACCAACGGCAATAAAAGCGCTACCTTTATCAAGTTCAGTACGCATGCTAGTTAACATATTAAGATTACGCTCATTAATAACAGCATTGAAATATTTTTTATTTGTACTAGACGATATTTTTTTCTCATAAAGTGAATTAATTATATTATTTAAATTTTGGCTTAAGTAAAGCGCTTTTAAATGTTCTCTATACGAGGGTAAAAGTTCTGAATTATGTAGCCAATCCTTTACCAAAAAAATATAAAAATCGTCATCGAAACCTAGAAATATTTTTAATACAGTATGAGAATCTTCTAAGGCTTTAACTGTTTTATCACACTCTTTTGCATAATCAGCAATTTTAAAATCCATTTGTAAATTTCTCATGGAACCTGGATTAATTAAATATGAGTAAATCAAAAAGGGAGAGGCATTTTTTAAAATGTCAAAGTTGATGTTTTGCTCAGAAATAAATTTTTTAAGATGGCTAAATTCATTTTTGGATAATCTGTTTTGAACTAAAGTATTTGTGTTTATAAGATTTTTATAAATAAAAGGGTGATCTTTTTCATCTAAAAGATATTCAATAAAAACAGTTTTAGCACTTCTGATTTCTTTAGTAATAATTTTAAAAATCAGATCAGTATCATTGTCAACAAGATGATTAGTGCCAAAGATTTTACTTTTTGCTCCAGCAGGAGATTCAATTTGCCAAAGTAAACCTTTTTCAAATGCATCAGCAGCAGAGGAAATAATATAAAAAAATGCCAATAAGCTTATTAACATAATTTTTTTTAAAAACATGACTATCTCTTTCCTAAAGCCCTAAAGATAGCGATTTATAGCATCTTTAGGAAGGAGTTAAATTTTAAGTATTTATTTTTTTGGTTTAGGTGGCGTATGAGGCTTGGGTTTATCTGGTGTCACATATTTAGGAGGTTTTGGCGGCGTAGAAGGCTTCGGAACAAATGCATCAGGTTTGATTCCAGGTCCAGCAAAAGTGCCTCCACTTACATGCTTGATCTGTTTTGTCATTAAAATTTTCATTTGATTCATCCTTAATTTATGATTTTAATTTTTTTAACTTGGAAGGATAAAAGATAGCCGGCGAGAATGCTAACAGCATTAAAAAATAAATGCAATCAAGGCTTAATGAGGTCAGGCTCGCATCCTTGTATTATATAAAACTTCAAATATGATCAAAAAATGCTACCATTGGTGGCAATGGCGGTTTTCTAGTCGTTCTGTATCAACTAATATAAATTACGGATCATTAAGAAAATGAGAAACTTAACTACAACAGAATTAGCCTATTTATCTGGTGGCTATAACACGGCAACTGAAATGTCTTTCTATGAATCTAAGGCTTACAACATTTTAAAGGGGACTGTCATAGGAGTAGTGGTTGCCGAATTTGTTTTTGGCGCAGATATTGAGGGTAAGATTTTTGGGGCTGTTCTTGGGGCAGTGTGTTATTACTAAAAATAGTATGCCCTCACCTCCCGTCTATGCATTGCTACGACGAGGGCCACCCTCTCCCGTGAAGCGCAGTGGTGTCCGGGGAAAGTCATGTCAGATCAACCCTTAGAGGTTCAAATAATACAAGCCCGCTCTCGATTACTTAAACCGCTTTTAATATGCATTTCAATTTATATTCTGTACCCAGTTCATCAATAATACCAACGGTTAGTTTTAATTTACTCTTTTCAATAGCAAGTTGTTTAGGCACCATAATGTGCACAGATGCGCGAACTGTATTATGAGGTGGTATTTTATACTCGTGGCTATGAAAAGGACTGCCGGCCTGAGGTAAGAGTACTTCGGCATGTAAAAGATCACTATTATTCATCCTAGGTTTGATTATCCGAGCTTTAACAATCGCAATAGGTCGATCTGTTAAATTGCTTATATTGGCTGTAAGTGATATTTGAGTAAATATTCTCTTATCATTTTGTTTAGCTAGATAATACCAACACTCATTTTCATGTAATATTAGTTTTAAATTCTTGTTTGTATTCTTAAGGATTTTATAAAATTCACATGAATCTATTATTAAGGACATTATTATAAAACAAATGCAGAT
>CAYSTH010000198.1:0-3069 GCA_964433995.1 uncultured Francisellaceae bacterium
TCTTTGCTTGAATAAAAACCAAGTAAAAAAAGCATTAGAAAATAAAGCTTTTTATTCTCATATTTTAACTTTGACTATCGATGGCAAAGAACAAAAAGTCGTATTAAAAGATCTACACCGTCATCCGCACAAGCCTGTTATTCAACATATGGACTTTCTGCGTATTCGTGCTGATCAAATCATTAATATGCACGTACCTATTCGTTATACTGGTGAACAAGAAGCGCCTGGCCTTAAAGCTGGTGGCTTGATTTCTAAATCATTAGTTGAAATCGAAGTGCGTTGTTTACCTAAAGATCTACCTGAATTTATTGAAATCAGCTTAGCGCAAATGCAATTAGATGAAGTTGTTCACTTATCTAATGTCATTTTGCCTAAAGATGTAGAAATCGTTGCCTTAACACATGGTGCTGAACACGATCATCCTGTTGTCAGTATTCATAAGCCAAGAGTTTCTGCTGCAGATGAAGAAACAGCTGCACCTGCTGCTGAAGCTGAAGCGAAAGACAAAGCTGGTAAAGAAAAAGCCGGTAAAGCTGCTGCTGCAAAAGCGGCGCCAGCAAAAGATGCCAAATCTAAAAAATAATGGCAGCTAATGCTATCCGACTCGTCGTAGGCCTGGGTAACCCAGGCCTCGAATATGCCTCCACCCGGCACAATGCTGGGGTGTGGTATATTGAACAACTCTGCCAAACCTACCGATTAAACTTAAAATATGAGGCAAGCTTTAAAGCACATTTGGCTAAGCTCGTCTTACCTAATCTGCCAGATTCTGCGCCTATTTGGCTGATGATTCCAGGTACATATATGAATCTCAGTGGCCAGCCCATACAAGCTGTTCAACAATTTTACAAAATTTCACCAAAAGAATGTTTAATCGCTCACGATGAGCTAGATCTATTGCCTGGCGATATCAGACTTAAGTTTGATGGTGGAGATGGTGGCCATAATGGCCTCAAAAGCATTATTCAGCAAACACAATCAAAACAGTTTTATCGCTTAAGAATTGGTATTGGACACCCTGGTAATCGCGATCGCGTTGCCGATTATGTCCTGTCAAGACCCAATAAATCAGATGAAGCTGCCATTCAAGATAGCATTGCTTTTGCGCTGCCCGAATTCGAAAAAATAGTCAGTGGCCAAATAGATAAGGCCATGCAAATATTACATACCAAAAAATAATTTAGATTTGAATAGGAAAAAACGATGGGTTTCAAATGTGGAATCGTAGGTTTACCCAATGTCGGTAAATCCACTTTATTTAATGCCTTAACCAAAGCTAAGATTGCAGCGGCTAACTACCCTTTTTGTACGATAGAACCTAATCACGGTATTGTACCAATGCCTGATCCGAGATTAGACGCCTTGGCTGCGATTGTTCACCCTGAACGAGTTGTCCCTACCACGATGGATTTTTTTGACATCGCAGGTTTGGTGAAAGGGGCTTCTAAAGGTGAAGGGCTTGGCAACAAATTTCTGGGTAACATTAGAGAATGTGAAGCCATTGCTCACGTCGTGCGCTGTTTTGAAAATGACGATGTGATCCATGTATCAGGCAAAGTCGATCCTATTCAAGATATTGAAACCATTGAAACAGAACTTATTTTAGCTGATCTAGAATCTGTTGATAAAGCGGTAATGAAAGCTGAAAAAAATGCTAAATCTGGCAATAAAAAGCTAATAGAAGAAAAACAAGTACTTGAAAAATTAAGAGATCATCTCAATGACAGTAAACCTGCCAGAGGATTTATTTTTCAAGCTAATCTCACCCAAGAAAATTTAGCCGCCATTCATGCTCTACATCTTCTTACTATCAAACCGGTGATGTATATTGCAAACGTCAATGACGATGGTTTTGAAAATAATCCACATTTAGACAAAGTAAGAGCATTAGCAGCACAAGAAGGCAGCCCTGTTGTGCCTGTATGTGCTGCCATGGAAATGGAAATTGCTGATTTATCTGATGATGAAAAGCAAGAATTTTTAGAAAGCATGGGACTACATGAACCAGGTTTAAATCGTGTGATTCGAGAAGGTTACGCCTTACTCAAATTACAAACCTATTTTACTGCAGGTGTGAAAGAAGTACGCGCCTGGACTATTTCTGTTGGCCATACTGCTCCTCAAGCTGCTGGTGTGATTCATACCGATTTTGAAAAAGGATTTATTCGAGCTGAAGTGATTAGCTACGATGACTTTATTCAATATAAAGGCGAAGCTGGCGCTAAAGAAGCAGGTAAATGGCGCTTAGAAGGTAAAGAATACATTGTTCAAGATGGCGATGTGGTGCATTTTAGATTTAATGTTTAAACAGTATTAATGTAAATACACTTTTATTATTAGCCCATGTGTTATAATATTGTTATAACACATGATGCATAATTGAGGTGAGATTATGTCTACTTTTAGAATACGAGATATTGGCAATTCGCTAGGTGTCATTATTCCTAAGCCTTACGCCGATTCACTCAGCTTAAAAGCAGGAAAGGAAGTGACCATCGAAATGGAGAGAGGCTCTCTTATTATTAAACCCTGTCAATATTCTCTTGAAGATCTTGTTGCACAGATGAATCCAGATAATACCATGCCAGAAATTTCCACTAATAAAGAAATGGGAGGAGAATTTTTGGAATATGATTTAGACATTAGGGACGATGAGCATGACTCAAAAAGAAAAAGCTCTAAATAGAGGCGATATTGTCATCATTGATTTTGATCCTCAAGCAGGCACAGAAATCATGAAACGACGTCCCGCTTTGGTTATTTCTCCCAAAATTTACAATGAAAAAAGCACGACTTTACTTTTTTGCCCTATTACCTCAAATATTAAACCAAATGCACCTTGGCAAGTTGTTTTGCCTAAAGGGAAAAAAATAGCAGGTGCAATTGTTGTCGATCAAATAAAATCAATGGATTGGCGTGCACGTAAGGCAACAAAAATTGAAGTCGCTCCTGAATTTGTGATTGAAGAAGTCTTGGCGAAAATCGCCACTTTAGTCTCGTAAAATATAAATCAACAAAACTGTTTACATCTTAGCTCTAAAATGAATAGGTGCCACTTTTAGAGGA
>CAYSTH010000199.1:0-3064 GCA_964433995.1 uncultured Francisellaceae bacterium
ACTGCTTCTCATCATTTATAACAGACCATTCTTTTTAAAAAGAACCTATCCATAGTTGACGCCCTCCTCGCCCTGAAGAGCAAGGATTCCTACTGCGGTTAATCTGCTGACGCAGATTAACCCATTCCAGCGGATTTATGCTGCTGACGGCCTTACTGCACCGTTCACTTCATAGACTAACTGGGCACGTCCTGCCCTTAATATATTCATTGCACCAACAATATCTGCATGGCAGGCAAAATGGTAAGACTCACAAAGAAAGTCCACTTGCATTTTACGATTGAATAAATTTGATTTTCGATTACGTAATGTGACGGTAAAAAATAGGCACCCCTTTTTTTGTTTCTTTGGTATTTTACCATGGGCTTGTTTCTTATTTTTTACCATCATTAGATTTTATTCATATTTGCCTTTTTCACCTTGATGTTACTGCACTCCATCAAAGCTTGTATCTACGCTTGCTTGCAAAAAGACAATACTGTATTTGATACGCTAGATAAATTTTTTACTTTATGCAAGTATTCGTGCCAATTAGATTAACACGCAGGAATTTTTATGCCTTTCATCAGCACAACAACCGAAAAATTTAAACGCAAAAAAGATCAGCTTGAGTTTAATCATTCAAAATCTACACTCCAAAGCAATAACCCAATTCAATATATGATAACTGCCATAGAAAGCAAACTAACACCAATCGACAAACATTATACTCTCTTTCAAGCAATACTAGCGTTAACAAAGGTAAATCTTAATTTATACGAACAAATTATCGCCCCCTGCACACTAGAATTACATGAGTATACCCTCAAAGTACTCAAATCAAAAAAATCTCATTTAAAGGAGCAACGCAAACAGATTTTACCTACTGGTAAAAAGAAATCTGTGGATCCCTTTAGTAGCATATTAAGACATTTGGCAAAAACCCAACTGGTAGCTCTATCTTTGTTAGATGGCGAATATAGCCATGAAGATCAATATAAGAATTTCTCTGCTTATTCCGAACAAGACATCATATCGTCTCTAAAATCTGACCGTTTAATTACCGACGTAAACCTTATTGATGGACTAATGAGATATAGAAGATTATATGCAATATACTTACCCCAAGCTTTACAGTTAGAAAAAAACTTAAATCAGTTAATAATAAATCATTCCGAAATATACCCAGAATTTCAAGCCAGATGGGAAGCTATTAAAAAGTTAATGGAAGAAGAAGGTAACGCTATTTTGGCTAAAAAAACCATTGCACAAAATCGCCCAAGCACCCTGCTGGGCGCTCTTTTCAACGATGCGCTAGCAACTATTGTGAGAGAAAAAGAAGTTGCATTTAATACAAAATTAAATGATCTATTTGATGATACATACAAAAAGGGCCTTACCACAGCTCAATCTTCTACCAGCGACAAGAAAGCCACATCTAGCACTGAAGAGGTCTATGAACTTGCTCCACCCAGAAAAAAATACCAATAAATAAGATAACTATCATTTTAAATATAACCGATCGGGATAGCTAGGCAAGCACTTACTTATAGGAAATAACCACCATGTTTTCAAATCTACCATTACCAGACTGGAACATATCTACCACGTATATACAAACAGACCCCGCAAGTGAAAAATCACTCCCCCGAAAAACTCTCAAAAGCTATACGACAGGCATTCAAATAAGCATCCAGCCTTATAGAATGATATTTGAACCAGGCATACCTTGCGATGACTACTGTAAAATTGATATTGAACTTAATGATGACATGCTAACTGATTTAATAAACGCCATAGATACTCAAGCAATCAAAATAGAAACTTCAGATAAAAAAATCAGCTGCATTTTAGAAAAAAAAACACACGTACTAATGAAATATCTCAACACAATACATGATTTTTTGATGCTGACATCAAATAAAAATTTAGAATTAATGCAAAATGGATTTAATGCGCTTAGACAATTTTTATCCCTTCCAATAAAGGGAACTCCCGCAACAACACCATGCTTGCCAACACTCAATGGGGATAACTTACCGCCAAAAATATCCTACAAGTCAAAAAACCAAATAACATATAACATAACAACAGATCAGGCGTTGCAGCCTGATCTGTCTGTCGCTAAAGATATTTTTAATTTATCATTTTAAATAAGCAAGTATCCGAATCAAAACACAACATACTACGGCCTGGCCCATAATATTGCCACGCCCCTCGACCAGGTACTAGTGTTAAGGATTCAGGAGACACCATCACAATAGTTCTTTTCCCATCATATTGATCATTAGAAAACTCACCATTAGGCGTATATATACAAGTAGCTGGGGCACCAAATTTTGATTTTGATGCGCTCATCTTAGCCAGAAAATAACGACCAGCCAGAGGCCTTACATCACCACCAATATACCAATCATTAAAAGACCAGACCTTTCCATCATAAATAAAATCTTTAGTTGGGCATCCCATATAAACATCTTCTGCAAACGCAGAGGAGGATGGGATTATTAAAATAAAGATTAGATATTTCAGCAAAAGCCGTATCAACACCAAATACTCTAGCACGCACCAAATCCTCCAGAGCAAAACAATGCTCACTCTCAAATTCTTACATACCCCGAATTTTCTCTAAAAAAAAGCGCGTGCAGTCCAGCAAGGCCTAATTTTTCCGCCATATATTATTATAATCATCTACATTAAATACATGATTAGAGTTTATTTGACGTCCTCCCCGCCCTAAAGGGCAAGGATTCCTACTGCGGATCATCTGCTGACGCAGATTAACTCACTTCAGTGGGTTCCTGCTGCTGACGACCTAACCGCATCGTTCACTTCACAGGCTAACTGGGCGCGTCCCGCCCTTAGTATATTGATCGCTCCGACTAAATCAGCATTTTCTTCGTAGCCACAAGCCACACACGCAAAATTCGCTTGCGTCTTGCGATTATCTCGACTGACATGCCCACAATCAGGGCAAGTTTGGCTAGTATGATGGGGTGGCACTGCCACCAAATACCCGCCTCGCCAGGCTTGATCTTCACCCGCACCAATAGACACAGAAATTTGATAAACTACAAATCAAATG
>CAYSTH010000200.1:0-3059 GCA_964433995.1 uncultured Francisellaceae bacterium
CCATTAAATTATTTTATGGTAACTTAAATCCTAACGGTATTTATATTGGGGAAGAAGGCATGATTGGTTCCGCTTTTGCTTATCCTCCTTCTTTTGCTTGGCAAGGATACATGCCAGAACTGCTTTCTCCGGATAAAGACAAAGAATATGAAGGCAAAGGCAGAGAAGGTGATTTTGGCATGAAAATTTTTTATTACACAAAAATGGCTGGGTTTTCTGTTTCAGACTGCCATTTAGTACGTCCCATTTTATGGAAAAAAGAACAAAAAAAAGGGCTATTAGAAAATTTAATCGTTTTTAAAAAAACAGATCTTGAAAATGGAGTGACAGAACAAGCTTGGCAACAAAAATATGATGAGACGGCCAGATTAATTGAAGACGATAATCAAATCATTGGCTTTTATGGCAGTTGTCAAATTGCGGGAGTAAAACAAGAATCTTTTGCTAAATAATATCAAATTAAACGGTCATTGCTTTTTTGTCTACGTGCCGCGACTTGTTCGTGGCATCCAGAAAATGTTTATAAATTCAGCGAGCCAGTCAACATGGTTCTGGCTTGTCCTTTAATTTTTACTCTAGGCTGGTCGGTTTTAGGATCAATCTGTATGCTTAAATGCATTTCACCGCCTCGAGCGGAAGCTTGATAAGCATTAAATTCAGATTTATTTAACTTTTTTTGCCAATAATCGGCAAGTTTACAATGTGCAGAACCTGTCACCGGATCTTCATTGACACCAACATGAGGTGAAAAAAAGCGAGAAATAAAATCATAAGGTGCGTGAGCTTTTGCGGTAATAATCGTGCCTCTGCAATCTAGTTCGGCAATCTTAGTAAAGTCGGGTTTAAAATGCCTGATGGCATCTTCATTATCAAACTCAATAATGTAATCATCAAGTGCTAATACGGCGCGGATAATATTGTTCCCAAAAATAGGTTTGAGTGGCACAACATCTAATTCACTGGTCACTGGCTGCAATGGAAAATCCATGATTAAACACCGTGAGCCTTGAGATACAGTTAAAAAGCCACTGAGTGTTTCAAAAGTAATGTAATCTCCCTGAATAAGATTTTGTTCAAAGAGAATATGTGCTGCTGCCAAGGTAGCATGACCACATAGCTTTACTTCTACTCTTGGTGTAAACCAGCGCAAATGGTAGCTATCTGGGCCCAATTTTTTAACGAATGCGGTTTCAGAGAGATGAACTTCATTAGCAATGGCTTGAAGCTCTTGATCAGAGGGAAAGCCATCGACTATCACAACCCCTGCAGGATTGCCTTGAAAGGGTTTATTGGTGAAGGCATCAACTGTCCAGATTTTCATCATGAAACCTCTTATGCATTGTTCACCCATATTCTTAGGTATCTGAAGCTCGAAGTCTAGAAATTTAATAAAAAATAAATAAATATTTTATGTAATTTCAGCTTAATTTAGCAGCCATACTGTATAAATTTTCTAATGAAATTTCATATACTCCTTAGATTAGGGAAACAAATAAATGAAGGTTTTTTATGAAAGTAGTTGGATATGCAGCCAGTGCAGCAAAAGCATCATTAGCCCCTTTTCATTTTGAAAGAAGGGAACCAAGAGAAAAAGACGTTGTCATTGAAATTTTATACTGTGGTGTTTGTCATTCAGATATCCATCAAGCGCGCAATGAATGGGGTGGAAGCCTATTTCCTATGGTTCCAGGTCACGAAATTGTCGGCAAGGTAATTAAAGTGGGCAAAAGCGTGAGTAAATTCAAAGTCGATCAAACTGTTGGGGTAGGATGTTTAGTCGATTCTTGCCGAAACTGTACAAGCTGCCAAGAACATTTAGAACAGTACTGTGAAAATGGATTCGTTGGTACTTATAATGGCATTGAAAGAGATGGTAAAACGCCCACATATGGCGGATATTCAAGCCACATTGTTGTAGATGAGGCATTTGTTTTATCTATTCCTTCTAATTTAGATTTAGCTAAAACTGCACCGTTGTTGTGTGCTGGTATCACGACGTATTCACCACTTAAACATTGGAAAGTCACACCAGGCATGAAAGTGGGTGTAATAGGTTTGGGTGGATTAGGTCATATGGCTGTTAAATTAGCCTCTGCGATGGGGGCTCATGTTGTCTTATTCACAACATCAGAAAATAAAAGACAAGATGGATTAAGATTAGGGGCAAAAGAAGTGGTGTTGTCTTCAGATCCTGAAGCGATGAAAAAACAATTGTCTCGTTTAGATTTAATTATTAATACAGTTTCTGCCAAAATTGAATTATCTAATTATCTAGAATCACTTAAAAGAGAAGGCACCATGGTGATGTTAGGTGTTTCTCCTGATTCACTTAATTTGGCATCGCATAATTTAATTATGCGCAGACGAAATATAGCAGGGTCATTAATAGGTGGGTTGAAAGAAACACAAGAAATGTTAGATTTTTGTTCTCAGCATAATATTACGTCTGATATTGAACTTATTCCCGTACAGCAAATAAATGAAGCATATGAAAAAACGATTAAATCACAAGTAAAGTACCGTTTCGTTATAGACATGAAAAGTTTAAAGCAATAAAAATCACGAAGAAATAAATGCAATTGATTTTTCAATCGTTTCGAAGGTTTTTATTTTATTTTTACTTTCGATAGAGAGTTTTTTTAGAATTTTGTCAGTCACGTTATGATGACCGCACAAGATAACAACAAGATTTTGATTTTGGCGTTCCATAATGAATGATTTCATCGTGACTAAACCGGTTATATCAATGAAAGGAACATTTTCCATATCAATAATTAATGTGTGTATGTTTTTGCCAAAAAAATAGGAATGATCCAAGGCATTTTCTACCGATGCAAAAAATAAAGCACCATTTATGTGATAGACCATAACGTGATCTGGCAATGTGAGATGCTTAATTTTGTGATTCTTTTTTGTAGATGAATGGCTTATTTCAGTTTGAGTCAATTTGGCTAATTGTTTTATAAGTAAAAAGCAAGAAAGTAAAATACCCGCGGTCACACCTGCCACCATATCAATGAATACAGTTAGTATGAAACAAGTAAACAGTACACAGCTAT
>CAYSTH010000201.1:0-3034 GCA_964433995.1 uncultured Francisellaceae bacterium
CCTAGAGCAAATGCTTTTTGGGTCACAAAACGTGTTTGTGGCATAGGGCCATCACAAGCATCGACTAGCAATAGAACAGAATCTACCATAGATAAAACACGTTCTACTTCTCCACCAAAATCCGCATGTCCTGGTGTATCTACAATGTTAATTCGATAATCTTTCCAAGTAACCGAGGTGTTCTTAGATAAAATCGTAATGCCTCTTTCTTGCTCAAGCGCATTAGAGTCTAGTTTTATACCTAATTTTTCTTGTTTACGATTTATCGTGCCCGATTGTTGCATTAATTTTTCAACAAGGGTGGTCTTACCGTGATCAACGTGGGCAATAATAGCAATATTACGAATTTTATCTAGCTGGTTCACTTAACTGGTCTCCAAAATGAATAGCCCTAATTCTAGCTTAATTTGGCTTTCAAAAAAAACCGAGCACATACACTTTTGCTATTTAAGTGTCAATTAGGACTATACTTAAGTTATATGGCACTATTACTTCAGCCTACTTCTTTAAGCCAATGGCAGGCTTTGCTAAATGAAGCCCAAGTCGCCGCGGCAGTTACCCTCCAAGAAGATCTTGAGAGTTATCTCGCTTTTATGCTCATGAGATTTATCCAGCAACCAGAAATCGCTAAAAGCGCAATGGGCTTAGAATTTCTGATGGCTCTGGAGAATTTATCTGGCCTACAAGATCAAAAATTACAAGAAGTAGGTGACAAATGTTTGATTTTTTCAGGCTTGTTCCCAGAAAATGCACATAAACGACGCGTGAGTATGAATTATTATATCGATTTAGGTCAAACGGCCTATAGCCTGCTCTCCGATAAAAACAATCAGGCTGCTCGTTTTTCTGCTGTACAACTTTATACCTCTTTATGTAACCAATTTATTTCTATGAGAGATGTCCTTGACGCCATGCGTGATGGGGATGCAACTAGAACCAATGATCTACTCGCTTACGCAGATTTATGGTCTAAATTCAAAAGTACTTATGCTTTGAAAAAACTACAGCATGCTAATATCTTCACTTTTGCTATTACTGAAAGCCCATCTAAAAAATTGCAATAGCATTGGCTGGAAAAAAAGATTTTCAAGAGAACACACAAGAATTTAAAAAGGCCATAAATTCATTTCATCCCATGATTTGAATGAGCCATCATAAATCAACTAGCTAGTCGATAAATTCCGTGTTTTAACGATAAAATCCCAAGCCATGAATAATGCACCCATTGCAAAAATAACATCACCAGGTAAACGCATCCATTGCCAAAATAGCGTGGTATCATAAAATTCAAGGCTTCTTGCATAAGCATAGCCGTGCTCAAAAACGGCGATAAGTTGTGGCCAACCTATCGGGAAAAAGTTCAAGCAAATCCAAAGTATTAACCCAATGTTATAAAACCAGAAAGCCCAAATACCAAGACGTTCATTCCATGTAACACGGTCACCAGCCAGATACCGTAGTACCAAATAAATCAAGCCAAGCGACAATAATCCAAAGGCTCCAAACATAGCCGTATGGGCATGATTTAAAGTTAAAAATGTGCCATGTTCATAATAATTCACTAAAGCGGAATTGATTAACGCACCAAACACCCCTGCGCCTACAAAGTTCCAAAAAGAAGCACCTAAAATATATAAAAATGCTAGTCGGTATGGAAAATCGCTGCTTTTACTGATATGTGTATATTGTTGAATAGCTTCCAATATTAAAAGAAAAAGAGGCAGTACTTCAAGAAAACCAAAAACGGTACCAATAGAAAGCCATAATTGCGGCTCTCCAACCCAGAACAAATGATGCCCTGTTCCTAAAATACCACTACCTAAAATCAATATCCATTCAAAAAGGATAGCTCGCTCAGCAAGTTTTCTCGAAACAAGCCCAACTGTCATTAAGAAATATCCGGTAATGGCAGTGGCAAACAATTCAAATGCCCATTCTACCCACAGATGTACTACCCACCAGCGCCAAAAATCGGTCAAGGTAAATGATGAGTGAATATGAGTGAGAGGAATCATGCCAAAAGCATAAATAAAAGCAACACCAAAGGTGCTATACCATATCAAATGTTCAATTCGAAATAAGCTATAAAATGAATTCCAAGAAAATAAACTTTTTAAAGTAGGCCACATGGTTCTTAACATGATTAAGCTCCAGCTTAAGAGCCCAACAAAAAATAGTATTTGCCAAAATCGGCCTAATTCAAGGTAAGAGAGCCCTTGGTTTCCAAACCAGAACCAGTGTTCTTGTATTACCCCCATCGATCCTAGGTAATTACCAATCAATGCTCCCACAACAATGATTAGGGTTACATAAAAAAGCAAGTTTACTAAAAATTTTTGACCGTAAGGTTCTCTTCTACCTATCATGGGAGCTAAAAATAATGCTGAACCAATCCAACCCAACCCAATCCAGACAATAGGTGTTTGAATATGGACTGCCCGTAAAAAGGCAAAAGGTAAGAAACTTGCAATATTGATCCCATAAAATGTTTCACGCTCAGCGTAATAATGAGCAAGAATAGATCCTGCTCCAATTTGAACTAAGAGCAATAAAGCCACAATCACAAAATATTTTCGTAACGCTAATTGGCTTGGTGTTAATTTTGAAAAGGTGTGCAAAATGGCTTCATGGTTACTATTTGGTTCATCATGATCAATATAAAGTCTAAATATTGCAACAACCACACCAATAGCTAAAAATAAAATTGCGAGTGACACCCAAGTCCAAATAAAAGGTGCTGTAGTAAGTGTATTACCCACCGAGGGTTCATAGGGCCAATTGTTAGTCCATGAGTAATTGGTTCCAGTTCGAGTTCCTACTGTAGTCATTACCGAATAAATTAAGAAGTCAGCAGTTTTATTGGCTTCCTCTTGGGACAAACTAGCCGATTTTGCCCATCCTTTTTTAAAATTATCCGTTGTTAGATCGTAAACAATTTTTTTACGCAATTCAGTGATTGCACGTGTAATTGTATCTGGCAATATCACTTTGTCTGGGTTTAACGAAATATTTTTCAATATTGTTTGCATTTCAT
>CAYSTH010000202.1:0-3013 GCA_964433995.1 uncultured Francisellaceae bacterium
TTAACATTACCTTGTTCATGGATGAGCATATATAACATGGTCGGCACGCTAGACTCTATATTGGCCCATGAACAGTTACCGGTTTTTTGATGTGAAATGGGTAGGGTGTTGATTTTTTTTAATCCCAAAATTTGATTAATTTCTTTGTTAATAAAATTGGGTGGATTTTTTTCGTACATCAGTTGTTTATAAAAATCGATAGTGAGGGGAGAATCATTTTTAAATTCATAAATAATAATAGGATCGGTCATTTTATGCACGCCGCGATCGCAGCGAGCAAATAGGTTTTTATATCGTATAAACGACATAGCATGCCCACGAAATGAAACAGGTATCAGTAACAGAGCGTTATTTTTGATGATTTGTCTAATGCGTGGCAGATAGTCATCAATATTTTTATTAATATGCCTAAAGCTACGCAATTCATATGCATTTTTTAAAGCTTGTTGAACACTTTGATATTCCTCTACGGGTAAATTTAATCTATTGGCTTCGTAACTTTTCATAAATCTATCTAAAGATTCTAATATCAACGAAATGGTGAATTCTAAATAAAATCCTTCAAAGTCGATTTGTGTGAATACGCCATCGGCATTGATCACATCGATAAGGCCTTTTAGTTCAAATCGATGACCGATGAGTTTGGCTAAAATATAGTCTTTGACAACCGTTTCTTTGGCGCCATATTTTATGAGTAAATCACATAAAGCTCTATCTTTTCTTAGCGTAGGGTAAAATAAAATGGGTTGATTTTCTGGAGTTGCAGCATTCGGGTTCGCGCGATTTTTTAGCAAAAGTTCGGCTAAGTCATAATTACTGTTATCGACAGCCCATTGTAAGGGGCTAGATTTATCTTGTGATAATTTATTGGGATCGGCTTTATAATTTAGCATTAAACTGGCTAAAGTATAATTATCCATCAACGCAGCTTGAGCAAGCGGGGTAAAACCATATTCATCAATATAATTCAATGCCATGCCCGATTTGATCATTTGGGCGGCTTTGGCATTATGTCCGTCTATAATTTCCTGTGATAATGTTGCCACAGTTTTGTCCTAGTTACTTATATAAAAAAAATGGTGCCTTAGGGCACCATTTTTCAACAAACTTACTCTATTTTTCTAACCCATTAATTAAAACGGACTAGCAGGTTTAATAGTGGGTTTGTAATTTGGTTGCATTTTTAAACGATTTTCAAATTCAGCTTTTAGTTTAGGTGAATTTTGCATCATCATTTTAAATTGCAAGTTTAGTTTATTTGCATTTTTTAATGCATTATCTAAATCTTGATCTGCATCTTTATCTTTTGGTTTACCTTTATTTTCAGCATCGTGAATTTTACGGTAAGCATCCAAGAAAGAAGAAGCAGCTGTATCTAATAAAGGTGCTAATTTAGGATGCGTTAATACATCGCTAGCATGCCTTACGTTGCCTAAACCCATTTCTGGTCGAGGTTGATTATTATTTTCAAGTTCGGTAACTAAGCTTGGAGCAACTGCTGCAATCAAACCTAATAAAGGGCGTAATTCATTATTTAATTC
This sequence comes from uncultured Francisellaceae bacterium, assembly GCA_964433995.1. GTDB lineage: Bacteria > Pseudomonadota > Gammaproteobacteria > Berkiellales > Berkiellaceae > CADEEZ01. The sequence continues at coordinate 1,542 of CAYSTH010000202.1, forward strand.
GACTTGTTTTTGAGCTTCTTGAAAACGTTGGCGGTTTTCTAAAGCTGAGTCAGCATTTAATCTGTCAGTTTGTTGATTTGCTGCTTTAGGTGAATTGATGTAGAGATTCACGTCTTGAGCTAATACGTTTTTGACGTCATCGTTGCTCAGCATGTTCTTGCCATTGTCTTTGGCTGTTTTTTCGGCTCTCGCCAACACATCGAAAAAATAATCGAGTTCTTTCAGTCGATTTAATAAATCTTGGTTCATTACTGATTCGGTCATATACACCTACCTGCTTTTATCTCTATTCATAGTGTAACATAACTAATTTGATGGGTTCTAGCAACTAAGCCGGTATTTTATACCGTTGGTTCGCTTCACTTTGCTAGCTTTCAATTAGCTTTTGGTTATGCGATTTAGATGGGGTCGGTCTGTTTAAATTTAAAGGGCGACTGTTATAAATAATAAGGGAGATAATGAGCCCTATTGTACAAAGTATTGGCCAAAGGGCTGCAAGTCCTAAGTTGTCAGTTGCTTGATAGATAAGCTTGCAGAAAAAGGGTGTAATGCCACCAATGGCCGCCGCGCCTAAAGTAAAGTAGGTGATAATCGATTGGCAACGTTTACGTTGAGGGAATAATTTAAGATATAAAGCATGCTGAGGGCTAATAATCAGCCCCATGAAAATCACAATGAAGCCAGTGATAATCGATAAAATGATTAAGGCTGATGTACTCATTATATTCAGTTGAGAACCTGCCACCATAAATAACCCTAATAATAAAATCAAAACAAAACACAAATCCTGAATGGTTTTAAATAGGTTCATTTTAGAGACGATAATGCCCCCTAGCCATAAAGAAACGGCATAAAGCACAAAATAGGCTATATTCACACTGCTTAAAGCATAGCCATGCGGAATGAATAAATGAGGCGTTAAAAAGACATAGACAAAATAATACACAGCACATAAAAAACCGGCAAACATAAAAACAATAAATTGTTGGAGTTTTCTGGTGGAAGCATCTTCTAGAGAGGGAGAATCTTTTGCGATAAAAATAGGCGTCTCTTCTGATTTTTTGCGGATATAAAAGGCAAATAAAGCACCTATAAATCCGGTAAAACAGCCCAGTCGCCATAATCCTGGAGCACTCATAGATTGTGCGATGATTAAACCTGCTACAGACATCACGCAAGCTAGTCCGCTGTAATAAATGAGCTTTGCATGATTGTCTTTTTCAACATGTTCTACGGTAAAAATAGCTGAGCTGCTGTAGTCACCACCAGAGCAAAAGTGTTGTAAACAAAATAAAGCGGTAAACAAAATGGCTGGAAGATAAACCCAGTTTCCTGTGAGTCCTAATGGCACTAAGCCAAGTAGTGCTGTAGCGATGGCTAGGCCCAAAGAAGAATAAGTGAGCGCTTTTTTTCGACCCAGCCTATCACCCAAAAAGCCAAATAAATACCCGCCAAGAGGATAGCAAAGCAGT
>CAYSTH010000203.1:0-3003 GCA_964433995.1 uncultured Francisellaceae bacterium
GTATGACATAAGTAAATACTTGGCACTAGGAAATAATCAATCCATTATTAGTAAAGATTACCCTAAAATAAGACATTATTTGGCTAACTTATATCATGAATATTTTTTATATCTCCAAAGCAATAATTTATTAGATACCAGCTTCGTTCAACTACCAAGTAATCAATACTTTCATAGTATGGCTATTGACGAAGGATTAGACCTTTCACTCTTCCAGCAAGATTCCTATTATAAGATAACAGAACGTCTAATCATTTCACACGATCCACAACAACGTCTTTTTGATGATATTTCTAGTCGTCAACAATTTATTGCTATGTTATCTGACAAATATTCAGTTACACCTCAATTGATACAGCTACCTTATTCTTACCGATCAGCAAAAAGAATTGTTACCTTTTTACAAGCTATTAAGCAGATTGAAAATAACTTGTCTGGCGGTATAGCAGATAAATACGATCATGCCTCAATCGAAGGTGATCCAAATGAATCACGGGAAGGATCTGTAACTTGGTTAATTAAAGATAATAAAAAATTATCTTCTGACCAATCAAACAAATTATCAAAACTAGCGGCCAGCCATGAATGTGCCTTCATTATTTATGAAGGAAGCGATGACATTGAAACTGCTTCTAAAAAACAAATTATCCAAGAAACTTATGGTGCCAAGATAATTCTAACCGCTGAAGAAGCTAAAGGTTTAGGATTCAAATATATTGTATTGTGCGACCTTATTAGCCCAGATAGGTTTGCTGAAGCTAATGCAGAAACCGATATTTCTTCTTTAAAAACTCATCCAAATAAACCTAAAGATACTGTTTTTGGCCATACATTTACTCTTGCCCTTAACCGATTAGGTGTTGCTGCTGGCCGGGCGATAGAACATTTATATATCATCCACACGCCCTGTTATAAAACAGAAAGAATAGTCCTAATTTTGCAGAATTATCCCAACTTAAATGTCTTCACTAGCATCATTGAATCTAAGCAAGATGCTGACCTACCTGAACCATCTACTGAGAAAGAATGGACAAATCAAGAAGAAAACCTACTCAATTATGGCATTACCATTAGAAAAACGGCTGCCAATAGCACCTCACTCAGAAAAACAACTACACAAGACAATAAAAATAAAAAAAATGTAATAAAAGAAAAAGTTAAGCAGGCAGCTACTTATAAAAAAATAAGTGATTTCTTCGATATATCTCATAATACTGGGATAGGAAAAATATCTAAAAATGTCTATTTTATTAAATCAATAGATACTTTTACTAATATTATTGATTTATATGAAATGAATGAAGATGTTAAAACTTTATTAATTACTAAATTATCCTTAATTTTTACCCTTCATAATCAAAAAGAGTTGCATCATTTTATACTTTACATACTTAGCTCCGTAGAGTGCAATTCTAATTCAGGAAAAAATATATACCTTGAAATACTAGAAAAAGTATTTCAACGCCTAGTAGAAAATTATAAAAATACTAACATAGATATTGTCTATAACTTTATCAATGCTGCTTTCAATCCTCTTTTGCAAGGAGAAGAAAAAGATAAATCCGCTCTTTGGTGGATGTGCTCAGACAAAGAGGCTCTATCATTAGTTGAACAAATGGTTCATTTTATATTAAATATATTTAATATAAAATCTGAATCTTCTATAGTCATAAAATTCTTGATTAGTTTATTCAGAATAGAAGCATCAGAACAACAAACACAAAGCCCCATATGGTGGTTATCAAATACAAAAAAAGGACAAAACATATTACTCCTTCTATTGCCTTTACTAGCTCATATGCTATCCAGTAGAAAAGAAAAGTTCATATTATTATCAAATGATTTCATACAATGTTTTTTTGCTTTTCATGTTAAAACATTATCTATTTTAAATAAGCTTATATTAAACTCACATTACGATGAAATATTACTTAAAATATTTCCTGCCATCATTCAACATCTATCTATCAAATACAGTGACACTGAAAAAAGAAATGCCTTCTTTTTCAATTCACTTTTCCCTGAAAATAAAGAAAATCATATACTTTATTACTTGTCAGGAGAAGAAAATTTATTTCAACCAATACTACCTACCTTACTTACTTTTATTGAAAAAATACTGGCTGACAAAAAAGACGTTATTCATTACAGTTATGGAAACCGGGTACTGAATTCACTTAATTTTGTAGATAATAAAAACACCTCAGCACTTTGGATGATGATAGGGCAAGCATCAGCACCTTATTTACTTGGGTCTCTACTTAACATTATTCTCATTAAGGATATTGATGAAAATATGGAATCTAATAGATTTGTTTCCTACATATTTCCAGTATTATCTATAATAAGCGAGGAGAATGATGTATCAGTTATTCGATTACTCTCTGAGTCAGAGATTTTTAGAGATGTATTAAGAAAAATATTTCCCTACTTGATGAAGTACCTTCATAAATTAAATGAGGAAAATATTATACTATTCTTACAGGCTTGGTTAATCAACCCAATATTTGATGATGCAGACGATCTTTCTGCTCTGGCTTACCTTGTAGAAGGAGGAAATGATTGGGAAATGATAAGTATATTAACACCTATAATAGAGAAGTACTGTGCAACCAATCAGGAATTATTAGATGACTATATTTATTTTTTATCTAAAGATGACTTTATATTGGGCATTAGTAATAACTCACATTTATATATCTTACTAAATTACTTTTCAGAACAAAATAAAATTGATTATTTGCTTTCAAAAAAACACACCTCCGATGCAGTAAAACAATATATCACTGATTTTTTTGTGTTGAATCAGAAAACTTCATCATCAACTATTTCCATTTTCTCACATCACTATCAACCACAAGCTAGCTCATCATCACAACAATTATCTGAAAACAATAAACCCCCTTTACCATAAAGAGATTTTAGCTTCTTCCCCCTTATACTCACCAAAAATATACGCTAAGATCATTCATCAAATGTAATGAGTGGTTAATACATGATAGA
>CAYSTH010000204.1:0-2988 GCA_964433995.1 uncultured Francisellaceae bacterium
CATATGCGTTCAATTTTTTAGATTTTCCATTAGTTGACTTAACAAATATAATTATTATTAAGCTGCTGACGCTATTTAGTGATAACTATGCGGTTGTGATCAACCTATTCTTTTTGTTGACTTTTCCAATCGCTGCTGTCTCAGCATTTTTTGTGTATTTTTATCTGGGTTTAAAAAAGCCTACTGCGTTGGTTGCTGCAATTTTGTTTACTTTTTTGCCATACCATTTTTATCGCGGTGAGGGCCATTTATTTTTATCTTCATATTTTTCTATACCGATTTATGTGTGGTTTGCCTATTTGGTTTTTCAATGTGGGCCATTTTTACAGCCCCGGAAGCATACAATTAGTAAGTTAGTCGGGTACAGTTTGTTGGCTGTCATTGTTGCCTCGTCTGGCGTTTATTATGCTTTTTTTGGGCTATATATTATCTTGGTAGCTGGTGTAGTTGCTAGTATTAATAGTAAGCGTTGGTTGCCACTGTGTAATGCAATTATTTTTACTTTGATAATATCCTTTACAGTGTTAGCCAACTCAGTGCCCAGTTTAAATTATTGGCATAAGGAGGGGCATAATAAAGTGGTTGGTGTCAGGCAGCCTCAAGAGGCGGAGATATATGGTTTTAGGATAGCGCAGTTTTTTATTCCCGCAAATAATCATCATGTTAAGCCATTTGCGGCATTTAAAGTTCGTTATGAAGAGTCAATACCATTGCCAACAGAAGCTAGGGATAGTGCTTCTGGGTTGATCGCATCAGCCGGTTTTATTTTTTTGATTGGGTATCTTTTTGTAAGGCGGCGTTTTGTGAACGACAGTCTGCTTTATTTCTCAAGTATTCTTGTTGCTTCGTCTGTCTTGTTGGCAACCATTGGTGGATTTGGCTCGCTATTTTCTTATTTAGTTTCTGCCCAAATACGGGCTTATAATCGTATCAGTATTTTTATTGCATTTGTCTGTTTACTGGGTTTTTTTGCCGTGTTTGAAAGGCTGGCGCCAAAACGTAGCACTTTATTTTTATTGTGTGGTTTATTTGTTTTTGGTATGTGGGATGAGGCTCGTTTCAATAATTGGGTTAGCCCAATAGCAACAAAGGCTGTCATGAGTGATAAAGCATATGTTGATATGATAGAGAAAACGCTTCCTAGCGGAGCTCTAGTGTTTAATTTGCCATATATTGATTTTCCGGAAGCGGTAGAAGGTTATCTGCCTATGCGCCAGTATTTGCACTCACATACCCTAAAATGGAGTTACCCTGCAATGAAGGGTCGAGCTGCAGACGAGTGGCAGTCTAAAGTAAGTAAGTTGCCTGTTAATGATATGTTAAAAAAATTGGCTTTTACTGGTTTTAGCGGGATTTCTATTTCAACGTCTTTGCATCCAGAGGAGAATGTAAAACTGCAAAAAGCATTAAATGCGGTGCTTCGCACAAAACCTATATTTAGTATAGATAGAGAATTTGCATTTTATGATCTTCGTGAGTATATAAAAAAGCTGCGCCATTCTATGGGTGAGGATAAATGGAAGGCAGCAGTAGCCATTACTGATAAAATGAAGCATGTGCAAATCATTTGGAGGTCTGGGTTTGGCCCTGAGGAGTCACTAAATAACTTAACATGGCGGTGGAGTAATAAAAAAGGGGAGTTGCGTATTGTTAATTCTTCTGATAGGCCAATAAAAATGCATATGCAATTCACTCTTAGCACTGGTTATATTGATTTCTCGGATATAGAGATCTCTGGCAACCTTATGCATGAAACTGTCAAGTCTAATCAGCAAGGTAGTATGGTGGATAAGGTTCTTGTATTAATGCCGGGTGTTAATGCAATATTATTTGCTACTAATGCAGAGCGTGTGCTGACAAATAGTGATCCTAGAATATTGTACTTCAGGATTAACAATTTTAAAGCTTCTATCTTATAAGTTTACCATGGGTAGGTGATGGTTACCCATGGAGCTTCAATATGTTTTTAAATAATCTATTATGTATCAAAGTTGATGCGCTCGCTTTCAATGACAAGCGGTCGTTTTTGCACTTGGGTTTGTATTGATGCGACATACTCACCTAGCATCCCGATAAAGAATAACTGAATAGATGAAAAGAAAAATACGCCGATTAGTATAGGTGCAATGCCAAGGGCAAAGCTGTTCCAAAAGACTAGTTTTAAGAGAAAGAATATAATGGATGTGGCTAGGCTCAGAATGGAAAGTCCAAAGCCAGTCATTGTTGCAAGACGTATGGGAATTTTGGAGTGATTGGTAATTCCCAGCATTGCCATGTCATATAAAGAGTAAAAATTGTTTTTGGTGATGCCGCGCATACGTCTAGGCTGGTTAAACTCAACTTCTGCAATATTGAAGCCAAGTTCAGAGATCAGCCCGCGGAAATAGGGGTAGGGATCATCTATTTCACGCAAAATATGGATAATTTTTTGATCGTACAAGCCAAAGCCAGTGAAGTTTTTTATTAACTTCGTGCTTGATATTTTTGATACAAAAGCATAATACGATTTACGGATGAACGACATTGGAAATTTTTCTTGAGAGCTTGGTTTGGTACCTACAACTATTTTGAACCCTTCTTCCCATTTTTTTACAAATTCAATAATTAAGCTTGGCGGGTCTTGTAGGTCAGCTACTAATAAAATAACCGCATCGCCTCTTGCCTGTAGCAGGCCGTGAAAGGGTGAGCGGATATGGCCAAAATTCCTGGAGTTTAGAATGAGTTTTACATGCCTGTCTGTTTTAGCTATATCCTTTAAAATAGGGACTGTTCGGTCAGTTGATGCATTGTCGATAAATATATGTTCATAACGATAGCATGGTAGTGTATCAAGCACAGCTTTAACTTTTGCGTGAACAGCTTCTATATTTTCCTCTTCATTGTAGCAGGGTGTTACAATGCTAATTAGCTTCATGTTTTGTCCTTTTAAACACTAAATTTTCATTATACAGTGTCCCTACTGATAGCTAACTGTGCAGGCATATTGTT
>CAYSTH010000205.1:0-2970 GCA_964433995.1 uncultured Francisellaceae bacterium
AAAGACAGTATCAAGCTTACAAGTATCGTTAGTTCTGTGGTTGATAAAGATACTCAAGAAAAAATCGAAATCGTTAAGTCTAGATTGATTAAAGATTTTGGTTACGATGAGATTTCAGCGACAGATGTGCTTCACTACGTGGCAAGTATTTTTGCCCGAGGTGATGTGAAAAACAAATAGCTATGAAGTAGGAAAGTATGTCAATTAAAGAAGACCATTCGCGGTTTAGAGACATTGTTAAAGGTAAAATCAAAGAGAACTTTAAAAAATATGTTTCTCAAGGCGAGATGATTGGAAAAAGAGAAGAGGAGTTTGTTAAAATTCCTCTTCCTCAAATTGACATTCCTAATTTCCGTTATGGAGCTAAACAACAGGGTGGTGTTGGTCAGGGTGAAGGTCAGCAGGGCCAAGATGTTGGTGATCCTGGAAGTGGCCAAGGCGAAGCTGGAAATAATCCCGGTGAGCATTTACTGGAAGTTGAGCTTTCTGTAGATGAGTTGGCTGAAATTCTTGGCGAGAAACTACAACTTCCCAGAATTGAACCTAAGGGTAATAAAAATATCGAGACTGTGAAGACTAAGTATTCCGGATTAGCTCCCGTTGGTCCAGAAGGGCTCCGTCAGTTTAAAACTACATATAAACATGCTTTAAAGCGTCTTATCTCAACGGGCAGTTACAACCCTGAAGATCCCAAAATTATCCCTATTAGAAGAGATCATAGATATAGAACATTCAAAAAAATTGTACAGCCTCAAACGAAGGCCGTTGTCATCTATATGATGGACGTATCGGGATCAATGGGAGATGAGCAAAAAGAAATCGTCAGACTTGAAAGCTTTTGGATAAACACTTGGTTAAAAAAACATTATAAAGGTTTGGAAACTAGATTTATTATTCACGATGCTGCGGCTAAAGAAGTAGATGAGAACACCTTTTTTAGAACTAGCGAGTCCGGTGGTACTTTAATTAGTTCTGCTTATAAGCTTTGTCAGCAAATTATTGAGACAGATTATCCCATAAACGAGTGGAACATATATCCTTTTCATTTTAGTGATGGAGACAATTGGAGTGGAGAGGATACTCGTTTATGTATTAAAATGCTTAAAGACTTTTTTATTCCTAATACAAATATGTTTTGTTATGGACAAGTTGAAAGTAAGTATGGAAGTGGACAGTTTTTAAAAGACTTACAAAAAGAATTTCCTAACCAGGAACAGATTGTTCTGAGTCAGATAGAGAATCGAGATAAAATTTTAGACTCGATTAAAGACTTTTTAGGCAAGGGAAAATAAAATGGCAAATTTAACACCAGAGCTAGAGCGAGAAAGAGTTCGAATTTGTAAGGCAGCTAAGGATGTCGGGTTAGATTTTTTTGAGACTGTTTTTGAAATTATTACTTATGATCAAATCAATCAATTTGCTGCCTATGGAGGATTTCCAGTTCGTTATCCACATTGGAAATTTGGTATGGAGTATGAACATCTTTCTAAAAGCTATGAGTACGGCCTGTCTAAAATTTATGAAATGGTTATAAACACTGATCCTTGTTACGCCTACTTGATGGAAGGTAACATGATGATGGATCAAAAGTTAGTGATGGCCCACGTCTATGGTCACTGTGATTTTTTTAAGAATAATGTTTGGTTTGGAAAAACTAATAGAAAAATGATGGATCAAATGGCTAACCATGCAACGCGAATTAGACGTTATATGGATCGCTATGGCTATGATGTCGTTGAGGATTTTATAGATACTTGTTTGAGCCTTGAAAACTTGATTGATCGCTATGCACCTTATTATGAAAAGCCTTCAGTCACAGGTAAAAAAGAAAATCAAGAAGAGGAAAGAGCAGACAAAGGATTATTGAAAGTTCACAGACCATATATGAGAGATTTTATTAATCCTCCAGAGTTTATTGAAGAGCAAAGAAGAAAGCAGCAGGAGCAGATGCTGGCAAAGCGCAGTCGATTCCCTCAACAGCCAGAGAAAGATGTTTTGAATTTTTTGGTTCACTATGCTCCTCTTGAAGATTGGCAACAAGATGTTTTGAGTATTATCAGAGATGAAGCCTATTACTTCTCTCCTCAAGGAATGACGAAAACAATGAACGAGGGATGGGCCTCTTACTGGCATTCGAAAATCATGACCGAGAAAATATTAAACGATTCAGAGATAATTGACTTTGCTGATCATCATTCTGGAACTATGGCGATGGCTCCCAATGGATATAATCCTTATAAGGTGGGAATTGAATTGTTTCGCGATATCGAGGACCGTTGGAATAAAGGTCAATTTGGCAGAGAGTGGGAAGAGTGCGATGATGTTCGCGAAAGAAAAAACTGGGATAAAAAAACTCATCTTGGCAAAGAGAAAATTTTTGAAATTCGTAAATTTTATAACGATGTTACCTTTATTGATGAGTTTCTTACCGAAGATTTTTGTTTAAGAAATAAACTGTTTGTTTATAAGTTTAATAAGCGCACTGGCAAGTTTGAAGTAGACACCAGAGATTTTAGAGCAATTAAAGCAAAGTTACTTTTTCATATGACTAATTTTGGTCAGCCGATAATTCGGATTGAGGACGCTAATTTTGAAAATCGAGGGGAATTGCTATTGACTCATCTTCATGAGGGGATTGATTTACAGCCAGATTTTATGAATGAAACTCTTAAAAATGTGCAAAAACTGTGGAGCCGGCCTGTAAATTTAGTGACAGCCATGGAAAGTGAGGGGTATTTATACCGTTATGATGGCAAGGAGCTACAGACCCACAAAATCAGTTCTTTACCTCAGCCACAAAACACAACTAAATAAACGCGAGCTACTGATAGCTCTGGAAAATTTATGAGTAATTTGAGAACTGTTTATTCTACTGACCCAAAAGAAAAAGTAACGTGCAATAAATGTAAAAAAATTTTAACAGAGTGTCGGTGTGTCAACGAAGAATTTGTCAATAAATCTCAATTTACT
>CAYSTH010000206.1:0-2943 GCA_964433995.1 uncultured Francisellaceae bacterium
TATGCTGCTTTAAGCGTGCCTTGCAATCCTATTCCCAATAGTGCATCGACTAAGATGGTACCTTTGGGCATAAAATCTGGCGTAAAAATAATAGGCTCTATGCCCACTTGTCTTAATTTTAACCGAATGCCACTTAAATGTTTAGGTTCAGCTTCGGTTTTACTGGGCGCCAGCATCACGACTTCAACTTGGTAATGTTGTTCTTTTGCCAGCAAGGCTAAATGTAGGCCATCTCCACCATTGTTACCTGTGCCACAATAAAGTGTGAGATTTTTTTCAGTTGGCCATTTTTGTTGAAGCGAAGTGAGACAAAACTGAGCGGCGCTGATCATTAAATGTTCAGATGTTTTGTTTTCTTGTTCAATAGCGCGTTTTTCAATCTGTCTGATTTGTGCTATCGAATAAAGATCGCCGCCAAGTTCCATCATATAATTATTGTCCTAATGATAAATTAAAAAATCTTTCACGATAATATTTTAACTCTTCAATAGAATCTTTAATATCATCCATGGCAAGATGCTTTGATTGCTTTTTAAAACCATCGTAAATTTTAGGCACCCATCTTTTTGCCAATTCTTTTACCGTGCTCACATCCAAATGACGATAATGGAAATGCGCTTCTAGGCTTTTCATATAATTAGCCATAAATCGTCTGTCTTGACAAATGGTATTACCACACATAGGTGATTCTCTGGTATTTGTATATTCCTTAACAAAAGCAAGTGTCATCTCTTCCGCCTGCTTAACCGAAATATTGCTGGCTTTTACCCTATCTGTTAATCCTGATTTTTGGTGCTGACCTCTTACCCAATCATCCATTTTTGCTAATTCTTCTGGTGGTTGGTAAATCGCTAAACTGGGTCCTTCTGCCAAAATATTCAAATCACTGTCCGTGATAATCGTTGCTATTTCAAGTATGACATCTTGCTGACAATCTAGCCCTGTCATTTCTAGATCTATCCAAATGAGGTTTCTTCGCTTATCATTCATTGCTGCTTCCTAATTCACCCAAACCATCAATCATAGGCGTTGAGAGAAACAACTGCAACGAAGGCAAGTAACAGATGCTACCATTTGACATAATTAAACAATATTTAGCTCCCCAACACGCAATATCTAGGTTTGGCGGATTACTTGCAAATAACGAAACACCCTGGCTCAAAAATTATTTAATACGATATTTTTTAGGTCAGTATCCTGAAGTTAATTTGAGTGAAGCAGCTGAGCCCAATCCTTATGCCTACAAAAGCTTCAATGACTTTTTTACCCGTAAGCTCAAAACCCATGCCAGAATCATTGATGACGCACCCAACAGTATTATTTGTCCTGCTGATGGCTGTGTTCAAAATTTTGGTTTAATCCAAAACAATCAATTCATTCAGGCGAAAAACCATTTGTATTCTGTTGAGAGCGTTTTAGGTAACCCTCAACTTGCCAAATATTTTCAAAATAGTTCTTTTATGACAGTATATCTAGCGCCTAAAGATTATCACCGCGTACATTTGCCCTTTGCTGGTAACCTCACCGACATGATTTATGTACCTGGAAAACTATTTTCTGTGAATATTTTAACAACCAATCACGTGCCAGGGTTGTTTGCTAAAAACGAACGCGTGGTGGCCATCTATGAAACGGCTTATGGTCCTATGGCGGTTATTTTAGTGGGTGCAATGATAGTAGGCAGTATTGATACTGTCTGGGCAGGCAAAATTGCCCCTACAAGAAATTGGTTAAGTAATCCTGTACAACACACACAATACCCTAATAAAACATCTTATCAGAAAGCAGCGGAAGTTGGCTTTTTTACACTAGGTTCTACTGTGATTGTGTTATTACCCCCTAAAGCCAAACTGAATCCAAACTTGAAAACACTTGCCCCCATTAAAATGGGAGAGGTCATTGGAACTTTCTAATCAACCCAAAAGACAAGCTGCTTATCAGCGTTTTGTCTATGACAGTCAAATGCAAAATTTGACTGTACGCGAATTTGCCAAACGCGCTGAAAAACTCATGCGCAAATCAAAACTACACCATCATTTTTTTGGTGATTTTTCTCTTTACCAAACCAGTTTGCATTTGTGCTTATTCGCACTTTCATTACCTTATGAATATAATAATCTGGTTATATTAAACAAAATACTGAAGCCTGAAGAAGTTCTGCAAATTATCCCACTGATTGAACGCCGAATAGCTGAACGCATTCCTGTTGAATATATTACGCATGAAGCAAAGTATTTAGACCATCAATTTTATGTCAATGAACATGTGCTTGTGCCTCGTTCTATTATGAACACTCGGTTTAAAGATTTTTTGAACATGTGTGCGTGGCAAAATTATCGTGTATTAGATTTATGCACGGGTTCTGGCTGTATTGGCATTAGCTTGGCTTTGCTCAACCCTAATGTTACTGTCGATTTAGTCGATATTTCGCCTGAAGCTTTAGAAGTCGCTAATATTAATATTAAAAAACACATCCTAGAAAACAGAGTAACTGCCATTCACAGTAATTTATTTGAAAATTTAAATAATCATAAATATGATTTGATTATCACTAATCCGCCTTATGTGTCTGCAAAAGATTATCAAAAAACACCAACAGAATTTAAAAATGAACCTAAAATTGCTTTAGAATCTGGCAAAGACGGTCTAGATATCGTTCATCAAATATTTGCCCAAGCGAAGCATTATTTAAACCCTGAGGGTTTGTTGATTGCCGAAGTAGGATATGCTTCTGCCAAATTAATTAAAAAACAGTATAAAAAAATCCCACTCATCTGGTTTAGTTATAGACGCCCTAATGGCAAAGAATCTTGGCTAGGGATGGATGGGACTTTTTTATGCAAAGCAAAAGATTTACCCAAAATAAAATAAAAATATACATGGGAGTGTTAGATAAACTGTGTCAGTTCTGATAGATTATTAACTTAAATCTGAGGAACTGCA
>CAYSTH010000207.1:0-2908 GCA_964433995.1 uncultured Francisellaceae bacterium
GAACATATAATATAAGGGGTCTCTTATGAGAGCGATACTTAATTTAGCTGGCATTGCATTTCTTGCAGTAGGTATCTTAGCATTATCTTATCAAGGATTTCATTATACTAAGCAAGAAGAAGTCGCCAAACTAGGCGACATGAAAATCACAGCAGAAACTGAAAAGCATGTTGATTTTCCGCCACTACTAGGTGGATTATCAATAGCAGCAGGGTTGGTTATTTTGGTGGCCGCTAATTTCAGAAAAAAATAGTGGGTTAATTTCGCCAGAAAGTGGGTGAAAATAATACCAAAAGGGTAAAGATTTCTAATCTTCCAGCGAGCATCGCAAAACTCAGAATCCATTTACTGCTACTTTCTAAAGCTTGATAATCCACAGTCGCTTTTCCCATGGCGACGCCAGCACCTGAAAGAGCGGCTAATAATCCGCTATAAGCTGTTAGCAAATCTTGTTCTGTGGCTAAGAGCAAAAGCAATAATACAGTGAAAACGGCAATAAATACGGCTAAAAATCCCCACACGGCTTCAATCACTTTGGAGGGTACTTCTTTACTACCAATTTTAATTAAATAATTCGCATGAGGGTGTATTAAACGTTGAATTTCACGTTGACCTTGTTTTTGTAATAAATACAATCGAATGGCTTTTACCCCACCTGCGGTAGAGCCCGCACACCCTCCCATCACGGCGCCGAATAATAATAAAATACTCACCGAAAGTGGAAACATTTCTAAGGTCACGGTGGTAAGACCTGTGGTGGTGTTTAAAGACACCACCGTAAAAAAAGTGTCTAAAATATTTTCGGTAGGGAGTTTGAGAACAATAAATTGTACCGCGTATACAATACCAAAAGTGATCAACATGGTTTTAAGAAAAAAACGACTTTCAGCGTCTTGCCAATACATGCTTAATTTTTTTTGATGAAAGACAAAATAATGTAAATTAAAACTCATGGCGCCCAGTATCATAAAAAGAATGGCCATCCATTTTATCCAAGGAGAGGCATAATGTCCTAGGCTGATGTCATGTGGTGCTAAACCACCTGTTGATACGGTGCTAAAGCTATAACAAATGGCATCAAAAAAAGGCATGCCAAAGGTCCAATACCCTAAAATGCAGGCCGCATTGAGGGCAAGATAAATCACCCAAATCATACGCGCTGTTTCAGTGATTCTAGGCGTTAATTTGTCATCCTTAATGGGACTCGTTGTTTCAGCACGATATAATTGCATGCCACCTACCCCTAACATCGGTAAAATGGCCATAGCTAAGACAATAATGCTCATACCACCGATTAATTGTAATTGATGACGATAGTACAAAAGCGAATGGGGTAAATTATCTAATCCTGTGATAGTACTCGCGCCCGTTGTGGTAATGGCAGACATGGCGTCAAAAAAAGCATCGGTAAAACTAAGATGGATGCTTTCTGATAACATAAAAGGCAATGAGCTGCTCAAAGCAATCAGTAACCAAAAAAATACCACAATCACAAAACCATCACGAGTGCGTAATTCCTGTCGATGATGTCGAAAAGGAAACCAAAGCAAGCTACCGCTTGCAAAAGTCAGACCGAATGAAAACAAAAAAGGTAAGTAGCTACCATCACGATAAAGGTATTCTACAAAAAGAGGAGGGATAAGGGTTAATCCCAGTAAAATTAATAAAAGCCCTAATATTTGAACAATAGTTTTAAGTTGCATAGCTATACAAAAGTAATACCCACTTGAAATAATCTTTCTACTTCGGCGATATGCCTTTTATCTAAAACAAACAAAATAATATGATCTTCTGGTTCAATCACACAGGTATCACTGTCGATGATCACTTCTTCGCCACGAACGATTGCACCTATGGTTGTGCCTCTGGGTAAACGAATTTCCTTGACAGTGCGTCCAACCACTTGTGAGGTTTTTTTGTCACCATGCGCAATGGCCTCGATGGCTTCAGCTGCCCCCCTTCTTAGATCATGCACCTCAACCATATCGCCTTTTCGGATGCGGCTTAATAACTTACTGATGGTCGCTTGTTGAGGAGAAATAGCAATATCAATTTCACCACCTTGTACTAAGTCAGCATAAGCTGCGCGATTGATTAAGGCGAGCACTTTATTGGCGCCTAAGCGCTTGGCTAAAATAGCCGACATAATATTGGCTTCGTCTTTATCGGTTAACGCACAAAACAAATCGGTATTCGCGATATTTTCATCCAATAATAATTCTTTGTCTGCCGCATCACCGTTTAAAACCAGAGTATGTTCTAATTCTCTTGCGAGAAAATGACACCGCTCTTTATTGGTTTCGATGATTTTCACTTGGAATAGATTTTCTAAGCTAGAAGCCAATTGAAAGCCAATATTGCCACCCCCTGCAATAATAATTCGCTTATAGGGTTTTTCGGCATAACGTAATTCGCGCAATACTTGGCTAATGTGTTTGGGGTGAGCTAAAAAAAACACTTCATCTTCAGGTTCAATCACGGTATTTTCAGCGGGTAAAATGGCACTGCCCCGGCGATAAATGGCCACAATTTTGGTATCGACATCGGGTAGGACTTCTTTCATCTCTTTTAAACGACGATTGACGAGAGCACCTTCGTAATAAGCCTTAACTGCCACCAATTGCACTCTGCCTTCGGCAAAATTTAAGACTTGCAAAGTATCGGGATGTAAAATTAAATTTCGAATGAATTGCATGACTAGGGATTCAGGGCTTATCACGGTATCGATATGAAACCCTTGCTCACCAATCACATCAGTATGGGTTAAATATTGTTGTGCCCGAATACGGGCAATTTTATTGGGGGTATTAAATAATTGATGCGCCACTTGGCAGGCTACCATGTTACATTCATCAGAGTTTGTGACAGCAATGAACAAATCTGCTTGTTTTGCGCCAGCAGAGAGCAA
>CAYSTH010000208.1:0-2854 GCA_964433995.1 uncultured Francisellaceae bacterium
ATCTATTTTTCCCCTTAATCAAAGTTGTTAGCGAACCAAATTAATTTTATTGTTTTTGATTTACTATTTATTTAGGGATAAAAATGGAAAATTACCCTTTCATTGGCTATTCATATGTCAATAAAAACATATTGCTTGCAACAAAGTTTAAAATTCTGCATCCAGGAGAATTTTTTAGACGAAAAAAGAGCAATAAATATTTGAATAGGTCAGTAGATATGACAAATACAACTCAAACCTATAAGCAATGTATTGTTCACAAAAATAAAATGAAGAGTGACCTAATTCAAATTTCTATCGCGCTTGGGGGTAACCTCGGCGCTTTTTTCTGTTTTTATTTTTTTAAAAGCTTCACGCCAGCATTTTTGGTGGCGAATACATTCACTATGTTATTATTGCTAAGCAATGTTTTTTTTAGAGATGGTTAAATCGTCGAAGTGCATAGGGCGTCAAATTTATGCTCGTATTATTCCCCGTATTTTAAGGAGTAATTAAAAGTCTGGCTTTGTCACATAAGCCAGATTTTATGTTTAACTTGCTAAAGCAGATGAAGAAGTCATTTGTTTATGACGCGTTAGCCAAAAAGTGCTAAGAAAGGCAGCTATTATCACTACTAACATCAATACGAAAGTCGATGTCACATTAGGATAAAGACTACTCACGCAAATACTCGATAATAACCAGCCTAATGCTTTGAGTGAAGTACCACTTCCCATCGCTTCACCTTGCTCATTTTCAGCAACGGAATTAGATATTAATACAAGCAAGACATTGTACATCATGGCGATTCCCAACATCATAGGCACAACAGAAATCCATGCCATCACAACAAAATCTTGTAAATATATTGCACTACCAATAGATAAGGCAATTAAAATTATTCCTGCTCTGAGCAAAAATAAATAAGGCAATCTGTTTAGCAAGACATGTATGACAAAGAATATGCCACCCGAAAAACAAGTCCCCAAGAAAGTCGTAAATAAACCAATTTCACCTGAAGAATAACCAAATTTTTCTGCTAATAATAAAGTACTTATTTGAAAATAAATCGCTAAGCACCAGTGTAATACAAAAATCAACCATGAAAAACAAAGAATTCTTTTATCAAAACAAAAAGAAAACCCTTTGCTTAACAAGGAAAGATAACTTATTTTAGAGGGAGTTATAAAACTTTTAGTTTGAGGTAAGAAACAATATAAGGCTAATGCATTCAATAAAGTTAATACCATTGAAACTAAAAAGGGTATCTCATAATGAAATTGTCCTGTAAGAGTAGGTTCGGCAAGAAAGCCTCCTATTACAGGCCCTAAAATAAATCCTATTGTTCCTGAAAAAGTGGCAAATCCCATATTGCGTGCTTTATTTTGAGGCGTACTCAAATCAATAATAGCTGCTTGAGCAATCGATTCAGAGCCATCCATAAAACCGGCTAAAGCTCTACTCAAAAACAATATAAATAAACTTCCTTGATAGATTCCGAAAGCCGAAAGAAAAAAACTTATCGCTATGCCTAATAGTCCTATTAATAGCACTTTTTTTCTTCCCATTTGATCGGACAAACGCCCTAAAAAAGGCGCGCCAAATATCATACAAAAAGTAGGAATAGCCAAAATCATTGAATAACATAAGGTTTGGGTGCTAAACGTAGTATCTGGGCTAAACAGTGGTTCTAAAGCTTGGGTAAATAAAGGCGCAAAGATAGGAAAAACCAATCCTATGCTCATGGCATTAATAAATAATAAAAAACAAAGTGAGAATATATTCACGGCACTCTCCTAAAAAATAAGTTTTATAACAAAAAATATTTTCTGAGGGAGCCTTTAAAAAAGAACGTGCACTAAGATAGATCACACAGATCCAAAATAGAGACCTATAAAAGGCAGGATTATTTTAAAAAGCTCACTCTAGGCAAGCGCAATGAAAGGGAGCATCGTTATTCCTAATAAACAGAATTCTGGTAATCCTAGTATAATAACTATACCCAGTCAAGTCTGAAATGATGTAACTACAATAAATCTTTTTTATCGGCTTTTTATGACACATCAGCTGATATAAGCAAGAAATCTATTAAATTCTAAAATTGTTCGTCTGTATAATAGCGCTAACAAAGACGACTCTAAAATTTTCGAGTAAAAAATGGATTATCAACCAATTAACCCTCTCATTTATATTCAAGATGCTATTTTTGTCGCAAACGTAGAAAATGCAAGCATGATTGGAGAATGTCATGATAATAAAGCTGATGAGGCTACACAATTAAATCGACTTTATTTGCTGATCGAAAAATTAATTAAAAAAGCAGCTAAAGTACATTTGCAAGCGAATGGTGAGACACCAAGGCAATTGGGTTTATTTAGTACCGCTGAAAACAGTGGCATAAAAATAAAACCAGAATGCCTAAATAATATTACAAGACTGATTACCAACGAATTTATGTTTTATACCAAAAGAAGACTAGAGCCTAAAGAATTTGCGGCGCTTTTCGAAAAAATATTTGATTTTGCACAGAAACAGCCTGAAAATTTCCATCTTATTTTATCTTCATTTGCGGTGAGAGCATTGAATGATAAAACCATGAATGTTGTCGCGTTTGTAGAGTGTGGTAAAAATCCAAAATTACATTTTATAGTCAAAAATTATGACTCTAATTTTGATCCGGTATATTATAGTACATCAGCAGACGGAAAAAAACGAACCGAATTCGACAATATCACCATAAGCGAAGATTCAGAAAAAAAATTTCCAAAAATTAAAATCCATAATAAAAAATATAAATTTTCATACAATAACGTCTTTGAGGTCACAACCGTTGGAGGTGGCACAAAATTGGTCGCCATTGATATTTGTTATGATC
>CAYSTH010000209.1:0-2848 GCA_964433995.1 uncultured Francisellaceae bacterium
TAGAGAGTTTTGGCAGTAATCTTTTTAATAGCATCATAACATTAACTGGCGATGGAAAATGGGATAACTACACGATTTGGCTTCTTTTAAATGCTCTTAATCTTACTAGCTTCGATAACGATAATAACTTTGTCCCCGCTTATGTGCATAGAGATGGTAAAAAGGACCATGTATTGTATTTTCTTTGTTGGTTGTTGTTTGTGAAGCAATGTATGGGAGCAAAAATTGAAGACAATACGCGTAAAAAACTTTTACAACTACCAGCAATTCGTTTGTTGCAATGGTTACACGCTGTAACGCAAGTTAATAATTTATATGACTATTTTATAAAGCAACGCTATTTTAAAGATTTTGATTTATCTATGAAAATGATCCCTATTCATTTTTCTCCAGGCACAATCCGTGGTATGTATGGGCGTTGGGATAGAATGAGAAAATTTTTGCAACAAAATCCGGATGCTACTCATGAACAAGTGACGGAAGCTGCACTTCCTGGCGTGATGCATGTTTATAATAAGGCCTTAACGTTAGCTGATGGAAATGTGAGCAATGCCATTCAAATTCTCTTGGCCAATAAAAGACCCGATGCTGATACGAACGGCTTAACGATGGAAAAGTGCATGACAGAGGAGCAGTTCAGTGCATGGAAAAGAGAAGTTGAAGAATATGGAGAATGTGTTCATGAATTTGACTACGAATGTTGGAAAAAAACAGTTCGAGACCGACCTAACTCAGCACAACGCCAAACATTACCTCAAGCCAAAGAAGAATTATTAAATAGCATTGATTATTCGACATTAGCTAGCGATGAACAAATAAAAATAGTAAATAGCTTGCCCTTATATGCGAGAGATATCGAGCAACTTCTACTTGATGGATGTGCTGTTTTAGATGAACAACAGTTAATTTTGTTAAGCTACATGCCGCATTTGAAACTTCTTCGTTTGCACAATTGTCCCAATGTTTCAATTGAAGGTTTATGCACTTTGCTGGAACGCAAATCCGGACAGCTCGTTCTTGAATTTTGCAATATAAAAATATCGAAAGAAGATTGGGGAAAATTATTACTTGCTTCTAATTGCACAAAACTATCTATTGTAACCCAGCAGCGAGATGTATGGCAGCATACCATCGTCAAACCCTACGATTCAGAAAAATACGCTAACTATTATCAAATGGAAAAATTATCCAATACAGAACTTACGGAATGTTTGCACCAGATAGGATGGTTAAAATTAGCTTATGAAGCAGTTTGTCAGTTACCGACTTTTTGTGAAAACGAAAAAGAAGTTGTAACACATGTAGTGACAGCCTACGTTAGATATTTGTATGAAAAGGATGTTAAATCTGCTGTGTATCGCGCAGCCTTTATTGCTTTATCTGATCCAAAATTAAAAGAAATTTTTCTAACAGCAATAAAAAGAGTGTCAATGTTAGGTCAAGCGCAAAGAATATCGTCAAAAAGAGTTATTCAGGAGCTTACGAATTTTCCATCAAAACAAGGGGAACGTTCAACTATCAGAGCGAAAAAAGAACAATGGCTGTTATCAATTTTAAATAATCCTAATGCTTTAGAAAACTGTCTTCGACAACCCATTGCTGTTATTAAGCAGAGTGAAATCAAACCAAGTGTCTCGCTGAGCGTAGTTGACGCTAGCACTACATCGGTAGGTGAAATATGCATGATACAATTATTGACGTATCGTATTGTTGGCAAGATAAGTCCATTTGTAGCGATGGTCAATTCGGATCAGGGTTGTCATTTAATACAAGAGTCGATCCTTGGAATTAATTTAGGGCTACAATTTGACAAAGTTGATCTGAGGTCATTTGATGAAGTATTCGTGATGACCTTGTTGCTTAACCCCAAAGAACAGGCACGAGAAGACTTTATTTTACAAACGTTAGGTCACAAAAATGAAAAATATAAAATATTCTGGTTGAATTATAGTTCAGTATTGCAACCATGCCTGGAAAATAGTGATGAAATTGCGGTGCGTTCGTTTCTTTATTGCTGTCCTCAGATGTATAAACCGTTACATCCCTCTATAAGAGAAGCTATCTTAGCGTTAGATGGTAGCCAAGTATTAGTAAAATGGATGAGAGAGTGGTTTATCTATAATGGGTCTGTTCAGAAGTTCGTTGAAGCAAGCAATGTTTTCTTCAGTTTAAAACAGAACCACCTAATGATTATTTTTTATAAGTTACACATTTTACAAACGGTACTGAGAAAAAAACCAGAATGCACTTTAATGGAACTACTTGCATCTGTTCATCCCGAGCTTGCAAATCATTATGCACAACTTCATAGGATTTCCCCAGATCCTCTCCAACGATATAGCCAAATCAAATGTAAAACTTACTCTCCGCGACGCTTTGTTGACTTAGAACCTTATGAGATGATGCAATCTTCAGCGCATGATGCTTTAAGAAAAGCTTATGAGAATTTATCTACATCTGGTTGGATTGTCGACATACCTGAAGCAGTGAAATTCCTTCAAAAACAACAACAACTTTTTTTGAAGTTAGAGACTGTGAGGTCAAAATTAATTTCAGGTGAACAGCAAGTTATTAATGATTGTTCCTTAGTTGAGAAAAAGGCTATATTAGCAGCTATTCCATTTGATGACTGTCGTTCTCCACAAGGTGTGGTTAATCAAGTGCTACAAAAAAATATTTGCGAGTTGATTAAAAATACTTCTCTGGAAGAGTTGCGTTTTAAATCTTTGGCCACAAAGCAAGTACTTTCATTATTAAAAACGCCTAGAATGGCTAGAACGTTATTATATAAACATCTAACTTTGGATGGTGTTGAATTAAAACAAAAAGTACTGGAAAAAGTAATAGA
>CAYSTH010000210.1:0-2837 GCA_964433995.1 uncultured Francisellaceae bacterium
TGAATGTTAATAGAGTATATTTTATCTGAGGTTTTTAAGATTAGTTTTTGAAGATTTTTTGGTCGTTCAAGATTAGAGAATAAATTATGAAGTTTCATGTCAAAAACTTCTTTACCCAATGAGTCTTCAGCTTTTTTTACGGCTTCCATTAGTTCTTGTCTATCCAATGGTTTTAGCAAATAATCAATAGCTGAAAAACGAAATGCTCTAATGGCGAAATCTTCATATCCAGTAATAAAAATAACTTTGAA
Source organism: uncultured Francisellaceae bacterium (assembly GCA_964433995.1). Lineage (GTDB taxonomy): Bacteria > Pseudomonadota > Gammaproteobacteria > Berkiellales > Berkiellaceae > CADEEZ01. The sequence continues at coordinate 252 of CAYSTH010000210.1, forward strand.
CGAAATTGGACTAAGTTTCTGCAACAAATCAAAACCAGTACCATCAGCCATTTCTACATCAAGAAAAACCAAATCAGGAGCCAATTGCTGAATTAGTTTAATTCCAGAGGCTACGGAGTCAGCTTGTCCTATAATTGAAATAGATGGACAAGACGATTTAATAATAGCGATATTTTCTTTTCTTATTTTTTCAATATCATCAATGACAACAGCTCGTAACATATTGGTTTTTTAATTTTCGTAAATATAAGGAATCTCAAAAACAACTTTAGCACCTTCAACTTTTCCTTCTGTGTTGACTAAGTTGTCGGTTTGTACAATAAAATCTTTGTTTTTAGTGTAAGTAACCAGTCGTTCTTTGGTGATAGTCATGGCTAGAGATTTGTGATTGCTAACTTGTGTCTCACTGCCAAATCCTTTTCCATTATCTGTTACTTCAAAGAAAAGTTTTTCTTCTTTCAAAAAGAAATGGACATCTACTTTTCCGTTTGCTGTAGTAGTACTTAATCCGTGTTTGATAGCATTTTCAATAAAAGGTTGTGCTAGCATTGGTGGTAAGAATATAGATTCTTTGTCAATTTCTTCCTGAACGTTGATGGTAAATGTAAACTTGTTTTCATACAACAATTGCTGTATAGAAAGATAGTTTTCAATCATTTCTACTTCTTCTTCCAGCGAAATATAATTTTCATTGGAGTTTTCAAGAATTTGTCTTGTCAACTTCGAGAATTTCCCCAAATAATCGACTGCTTCGTCGTTTTGTTTATTAGTAATCAAACTCCTAATGTTCTGCACTGAATTAAATATAAAATGCGGGTTCATCTGCGTGATAAGTAGCTTTTGCTTGATTTGATTTTTCTCCAAAGCGGTGATGGCTTGTTTTTGTCTATTATTTCGATAATAGAAATAACCTCCCAACAATGATAATAGGAACAACGACGAAACCGCAATCAACCAATTGTTTTTTGCAGCAGTTTTCTTTTCGGACTCCAGTTTGATAGCCGATAGTTTCTTTCCTTGAATTAGTTTTTCATTCAGTTGTTTTTTCTCAAAATTATATAGCAACTGTTGACGAGCTAATTTGTTTTTTGAACTTTCTAGAGCCGTTTTCTTTTGTGCTTCTAGTTTAACTGCTGCAACTCTCTTTTGTTGTTCCAGTGTAACAGCGGCTAATTTCTTTTGTTGGATTATTTTTTGTTGGAGTTCTTTTTTCTCAAATTCATATTTGAGCTGCTGTTCTGTAATTTCTCTTCTGGAAGTTTCAACTCTTGTAGAGTCAGTTATTTTTTTATCAAATTCAAAATAGTGAAGTGCTTTTTCATAATTTTTATTAGCTAAGTTAATTTTATACAACATTTCCGCAATATCTTTTTGAAGCGTTTTATTGGTTGTTTTTTTACTTAATTCAAAAGCTTTTTCTTGATAATCTTCAGCATTTTTCAGATCTCCTTTATTAAAACTGATTTCACCCAGACCATGATAAGTCGCCGCCAAGCTCATAGTACTACTAGAGGTAGATTTCATAGACAGCATTTCTTGAAAGACCTTTTCTGCCTCATTATAATTGCCAAGCTTCATTTCCATATCGGCTATGCCTGATAGGGCTAAACTTGTTTGTGTTTCGGCACCTAGTTTTTTTGTTATTTCTAATGATTTATAGCCACTGTTTATCGCTTCTTTATATTTTTTTTGTTTACTGTTGCAGTAGGCTATATTTTGATAATTAGAGGCTTTCCAGTTTAGTGTATGATTACTTGGGTATTCTTTATATGATTGGTCACATGATTGTATGGCTTTATTGCTATACTCAATGGCTTTTTCATATTCATTTTGATAGCGATAGGCATAGGCTAGTGTAGTATAGGCATAATACAACGAATGTACATAGGTCTTTTTATCTTTTTCAAAAAACTTTAGTGCTTCAAATATCAACGCTATTTGTTTATCGGTTTCATTGGTGGTTTTATACACTCCCGATTTTGTTAGATAAACCGTGTACATATCATCATAGGCTTTGTTGGCTCTATAAAGTGCAATGGCTTTATCATAATTGAGTAGGGCTTTATTATACTCTTCTCTTTGTAAATGTCTTGTAGCTAGACTGGAGTAGTAGGTAGCAAGCTTTGTAGCATATTTTTTTTGAAGTGCTGGGCTATTCTTTTTGTTGTAATTCTTTAGTGCTATTTCACCTAGCATATCTACTACTTGATGAAACTTAGGATCAAAGTTGTTTGTGAATTTGGTTCGTGCAACATTGTGAATCATCTCTAGCCTTGTAGTATCGTGAAGCTTTGGATTACGTAGTGCATTTTTTAATGAATCAATTATTTTGTCTTGGGCATTGGAAGAGAAAACGGTAGACAAGAAAAAAAAGAGTATTAATAGGCGAGTACTTTTATGCATGCTTTGCTATGGATAAGTTTTAGAATGCCAAATGTAATTAAATAATAAATTATCCGTTGGTTACAATTTAAAAAAAAAACCACCCGTTTAAAGGTGGTTTTTCTAACAATTAAAAAACTAAATTTTAGAAACAATAACTATTTTCAGCCACTAACTTAGCTGTAATAGTTTCTCTTAAACCAA
>CAYSTH010000211.1:0-2742 GCA_964433995.1 uncultured Francisellaceae bacterium
CAAAGGCTCCTATTTTATTCTGTAACCAAGTTGGTGGAAATGATGATATTATTTTTGATGGTGCCAGTTTTATTCTAGACAAGCAAGGCAACCCAGTCGCAAATTTACCCTATTTTCAAGAATCTGTAGGGCAATTATCTATAGATAAAACCAATACCAATACCAATACCAATACCAATACCAATACCAATATCACTTATGGCTTGCCTTTTGAAGCTTTTGATTATTTAGATAACATGGCCTTAATTTATCAACAAATTATATTTGGCCTGAGAGATTATGCTAAAAAATGTCATTTTAAAGGAGTGGTTGTTGGACTATCAGGTGGAATGGATTCGGCAATCACACTCACTTTGGCAACGCTTGCATTGGGACAAGAAAATGTCAAAGCCATTTTTATGCCAACCCGGTATACATCTATTCAAAGTCAAACTGACAGTGAGTTATTGTGTCAAAATCTCAATATAGAACTCTTCCACTTAAATATAGATGATGAATTTGAGTTTAGTTTAAGGCAATTCAAGCAAACTTTTAAACAAGAAGCCAATAAATTAACTAAGCAAAATATGCAAGCCAGAATTCGTGGTCGAATATTAATGGAATATTCTAACCAAACAGGATTGCTTGTTTTATCTACTGGAAATAAAAGCGAGTTATCTTGTGGTTATACGACATTATATGGCGATATGACGGGTGGGTTAAATCTAATCGGAGATTTATATAAAACTGATGTTTATCATTTAGCTCAATATATAAATACTAACGATAAACATAAAAATTTAATTCCTGACAGCATTATTCAACGTCCTCCTACAGCCGAACTTGACTTCGATCAAAAAGATTCGGATGATTTGCTACCCTACCCTCAACTTGATGCCATACTTAAATTATATATAGAAGGTGATTTGTTAAATGAATCTGAAAAAGAACCACTTGAAAAAACCCTATCCACCATTTCATCAGAAGTCGTAGCAAGAGTACACAAGATGGTAGATAAAGCCGAATTTAAAAGAAAACAATCTGCCCCAATTATTCGAGTTCAGAAAAGATCTTTTGGATATGGTAGACGCATTCCTATTTCAATGTTTGTTCGGTAGTGAAACAAAAAGTGGCATTTCACAGCCTGCTCTAAATGCTCTAAGTGCTTCAGGGTGTTGGAAAAATATAGGATGATTCCACACCTCGTGCATTGCCTTTTTGGCTAAAATGAGCACATGCTGCGCAATACCTCCCATGGCATAAAAATCGGCATTTTGTGTAAATGGGATCCACTGAGATTCTCTAGGTAGTTTTAAATAAGCATAAAAATAGTAACCATAATATGTTGTGTTTATTGGGCTATTTATTGGTGTGTATACAGTATTTTGCCCCATGTCGAGCGGTAATGCTCGATCAAAATCAATAATATTAACGTCTTTTACATGGCTAATCTCATTATTTTTTTCAAAAAAATCAATAATAATATTAGTAGGTTGTAAATCCGCATGGATCCAACCTAAATCATGAATACTTTTTAGCTTATCCATTAATTTATTCATGATAATCAGCCGTTGTTCTTGAGAAACAATCGTTTGTTTCTCGGACAAATCCTGCAAACTGATACCTGAGAAATAAGGTTGTATAATTATTTTTTCATCTTTATTTGTCCATTCAACCACTTCTAAACGATTCAATTTTTTTAACAAAGATTCTTCATGTGCTGTTTTTTTTATTTCTTCTGAAGTGGTTAGCTTTGTTAAGTCATATTTATGTTTTTTTGCTATAAATAATTTATCTTTACTCAGGTCTTGGACTAAATAAACAGAGATAGTTGATTTTTTACCCAAAGTATCAACTATTCTATATTGCATGTGTTTAGTCTGAATAAAATCTTTCTTTGATTCTGAAAGAAGAGAAGATCTATTATGATGGCTTTCTGGGTTTGTGGATCTGATTGATTTCATTTGGTTTTTCACCCTGCTGCTTAACTACACTTGAAACAGGCTTATTACTAAAAATCACGGATTGAGCTGTTTTATCAACAACTTCATTTAAAAACAGCTCTACCCCATCTTTTTGCTTGCCCATTAGATAAGTGTTTAGCACACTTTCGTACTGTTCTCGCTTGATAGAGGCAATTTGTTTTTGGAGGGAGTATAATATGGTAGCATCTACACGCATTATATGCTCCAACAAGCCATAATAATTTCTATTATGGTTGTTGGAGTAGAATGAGGTTAATTTATATCCATATAAATTAAAACTTTATTTTTTAATTTTACTGTTGTTAGCTAATCTTTGAGAAACTCTTTTTGGGAGCTTCTTTACGGATTCTGCTTTTTTGTTTTTTTTATCATCCCTAGAAGATGGATTAGCCTCTTTGTCTTTCTTATCTTTTAGTAAAGTCAATGTACGAGCAGGCTTAGCTAAAACCTCAAGTGTATTTTCAGAATCGCTAACAGTCGTCTCCTCAATATATTCTGAAAAAGATGGCTCATGCACTACTTTTTTGCGCTCACCTTTTTTACGAGGAGATTTAGGTGTTTTTTTCTTTATTTCATCAGAAATTGTCATGGCTGTTGGTTTACATTGTGCTAACACTTTTTTCATTCTTAATAAGCCTTCAACCATATCGATTTCACTATCAACAGACAATGAATAACGAATATAGGCTTTACCTTTTTCAGGTTCGTCATAACACATGATATCAGAAAGCGAATTAACATCGGCTAAATTGTAAAATGCATTTCTAAAGTCCATTCC
>CAYSTH010000212.1:0-2741 GCA_964433995.1 uncultured Francisellaceae bacterium
AAACATTTAATAGGCAACTGGTAATCAATATTACCTACCAATTGATATTGATACGCTAATAACTTGGGAAAAAATTGGGGATATGGTGCCGCTGTATGCTCAAAATCGGGAGGTAAATTTAAATAATGCTGAATTGCCCAAAAGTTCCAACTATAAATTTCATCGCCCTGATCAAAACCATGCGTGCCTAATTTGACAAAAAAAGGCAGCATTAATAATAAATTAAAAAATATAATCTGATGAGCTGCTTTGCTTTGAAAATCCGAAAGCTTAACTTTTTTTACCCTATAAACAGCTATCGTAAAAAATAAAACAGTGATACCAATCACAACAGGCTGATTAAAATACCCTAATGCCTTTAATACAGTTACTAAAAAAACAACGACTAAGCTAGATAAAATAGGAATCGCAATAGCGGTGTGTGTTTGACGAATCAGTGAAGGAAAAATAGCTAAGGCAGGAATCATATACACGGAGAGAAACAATAACACTAGCCATACTGCGTACATCATTTTATTTCATTCTAAGCGTAAGTAATAGGCAAAATGCCATCAACACCACATAGCCTAGCAACATCTAACAAATACCTTGGCACATGGGTAAAATGAAGGTGAATGTTTTTTTGCTTTGCCACCCTCATCCAACCTAGCAACATCGACAATCCAGAACTGTCACTTTTTTCAACTTGACTGAGATCAATCTCTAATTCAGGCAGTGTATATTGAGCCAAATAATCTAACCCAGATTGATAAATAGATAGCACTGTATCAAACATTAAAAAGCCAGTTAAACTGATTTTATTTGGAAACAAATCAATTTTCGCTTCACCGACACCGAGTGACATACCTGGCCCTTTTAATTGTCTGATAAATTATTTTGTGTTAAGTGGTTTAGCATTATGTGTATGAAGCTTATTAATCAGTTGCTCTAGGCCTGCGGTTCTTAAATCGTCTGCAAATTGCGATTTAAAGCCCTGCAATAAACTCACACCTTCAATAATAATGTCATACACTTTCCAATCGCTCGATGTTCTCAGCAAACGATACGCAACATTAATACTTTCACCATTTGGCTGGCGAATAACACTGCTCACTTGCACTTTTGACTTGCCTTCAAGGCTTTCTTTCACAGGGAAATAAGTCACTGTTTGATCAGAATATGCTAATAAAGAACTGGCATAAGAACGCACAACCATTCTTTTAAATTCTTCAATAAAACGTCTTTGTTGATCTGCATTGGCACTTGTCCAATATTGTTTACCAATAACCCACTTTGCCATATATTCAGTATCGACATGAGGCACCAAAACATCATCAACTAGCTTATAAATTCCGCTTGGATTTTGCTTTAAAGTTTGTTTATTCGCCTTCAAGCTACTTAACATAGATTTGGTTGCATGTTCTAATATGCTTTCAGGTCTACTTTCGGCAAACGCCACATTTAAGCAAGAAAAAAAACAAAAAAACATAGCCAAAAAAGATAGGCCAACAATATGGCGTTTCATGGTGTGTTGGTTATTCATATCCGTTTTTCATCCTTGTTAATTTCTCAAGATTTTATCGTTTGATTTGCCATAAACTTTGAAATAAGTTCTTCTAAGATAACAGCTTTATGCGTGCTTTCAATGCCGATATTTGCACCCGCTTTTAAATAATGCTGCCCTTCAGGCTCATCTACCGATTGCACTGGCAATAAACCAACATAATTATCTCCCAAAAGCCCTGCTGTTAAAATTTGAGCTTCGGTATTTTCTGGTAGATTATCTACTGAACTAAAAATAAGCATCGTCACTTTAGCATAATGCGTTTTTTTATCAAAGACTACCGATTTGACTCTTCCCACCGGTACACCAGCTATTGATACACGTGCTTTCGCCTTGAGCCCACCTACATTTTCAAAGTCTGCGGTAATTTCATAACCATCGTTTCCAGAATAAATATCATTTAAACCACTTACCCTTAAGGCAAGCATTAATAAAGCCAAAAGGCCTGCTAGTACAAATAGCCCTACTGTGATTTCGATGGTTCTAGCTCTCATCTTATTGAATGCCTCCAAACATGACTGCTGTTAAAACAAAATCTAGGCCCAGAATCCATAACGAAGAATAAACAACAGTACGTGTCGTTGCTCTTGCTATGCCTTCAGCTGTCGGTAAACATTCAAATCCTTGGTAAACAGCTATCCAAGTTACTACCGTACCAAACACCACGCTTTTAATGATGCCATTGACGACATCTTCATAAAAATTGACTGATGCCTGCATGTTTGCCCAGAATGCGCCATTATCTGCACCCAACCACGGTACGCTCACTAAGTACCCACCATAAATGGCTACACCAATAAAAATGAGCGTGAGTATGGGCATCGCAATTTGTCCTGCCCAAAAACGAGGCGCAATAATTCTTTTGAGTGGGTCTACGCCCATCATTTCCATACTGGCCAATTGCTCTGTTGTTTTCATCAATCCAATTTCGGCGGTTAAGGCAGAACCTGCTCTACCTGCAAATAACAATCCACCCACAACAGGGCCTAATTCTCTTACTAAACTTAACGCTATCAGTTGGCCTAATGCATCTACTGCACCAAACTTTACTAAAATAGTATACCCTTGAAGCCCTAAAACCATGCCTATAAACATGCCTGATATGGCAATAATGAGTAAAGAAAAAACGCCTACATAATAAAGCTGGATAATCAATAATTTAAAACTGTCACGAGATTTAGAACGGCCCAGAAGCACT
>CAYSTH010000213.1:0-2737 GCA_964433995.1 uncultured Francisellaceae bacterium
CAAAGGCCGTAAATCTGGAGGAAGGACAGGAAGTACATCCATAATCATCCACTCAGGTTTATTCCCTGACTCATAGAAAGCTTCAAGTAATTTTAAACGCTTAGTTATCTTTTTAATTTTTGTTTCTGAATTTGTAGTAGGTAACTCTTCGCGTAAAGATTTAATTTCTTCTTCTAAATCGATTTGCTTTAATAAATCGCGAATTGCTTCTGCACCCATACGAGCATCGAATTCGTCACCATATTGCTCCATCGCCTCAAGATAAACTTCATCATTAAGCAATTGGCCACGCTCAAGCTCAGTCATACCAGGGTCAACAACGACAAAAGCTTCAAAATATAAAACTCTTTCGATATCGCGAAGTGTCATATCCAAAAGCAAACCAATTCTGGATGGTAATGATTTTAAAAACCAGATATGCGCAACAGGGCTTGCTAATTCGATATGCCCCATTCTTTCACGACGTACTTTTGCTAATGCGAGTTCAACTCCACATTTTTCACAAATAACACCGCGATGCTTAAGACGCTTATACTTACCACAAAGACATTCGTAGTCTTTTACAGGACCAAATGTTTTTGCACAAAATAAACCATCGCGCTCTGGTTTAAAGGTTCTATAGTTAATGGTTTCAGGTTTTTTTACCTCACCATAAGACCAAGAACGAATAAGATCAGGAGAGGCTAACGCAATTTTAATTGCGTCAAACTCTTCACTTTGCCCTTGCTGCTTAAGAATACCAAGCAAGTCACTCATTGGTACTTTTCTAACTGGGTCATTGCTCAGATGTGCTGAGTTGCTGATTCGATCATTCAAGTCTATGTCTCCAAAATAATTTGTCAGAATTCACAACCTAAGAATTAGTCGTGGTCCAATTCAATATCGATACCTAATGCCCTTATTTCTTTCAATAATACATTGAATGATTCTGGCATTCCTGGATCCATACGATGATCACCATCGACTATATTTTTATAAATCTTAGTTCGGCCTCCGACATCATCTGATTTAACTGTTAACATTTCTTGCAAGGTATAAGCGGCTCCATATGCTTCAAGAGCCCATACCTCCATTTCACCGAAACGCTGACCACCAAATTGAGCTTTACCACCAAGAGGTTGCTGGGTTACTAAGCTATAAGAACCTGTAGAACGGGCATGCATTTTATCGTCAACTAAGTGATTTAGTTTGAGCATATACATGTATCCTACGGTAACAGGGTTATCAAATTGCTTACCTGTACGTCCATCATAAAGAATAGTTTTTCCATCAGTACTTAGGCCAGCTAGTTCAAGCATACGCTTGATTTCTTCTTCACTAGCACCATCAAATACTGGAGTAGCCATTGGCACACCCTCTCTTAGATTGTTTGCAAGAACTTTTAGTTCGCCTTCATCTAAGCTATTTAGGGCAACACGCTCTTTACCATCATGGTTATAAATCTTGTTGAGATATTCACGTAATTCAGCAGAAGGTTTTTGACTATCTAACATCGCAGCTATTTGATGGCCTAAACCTTTAGCAGCTAAGCCAAGATGCGTCTCTAAAACCTGGCCAATATTCATACGCGAAGGTACGCCTAGTGGATTTAGAACGATATCTACTGCGGTACCATCGTCCATATGTGGCATATCTTCAACTGGAACAACAATAGAGATAACCCCTTTGTTTCCATGACGTCCAGCCATTTTATCACCAGGCTGAATACGGCGTTTAACAGCCAGATAAACTTTAACAATTTTCAATACGCCAGGAGCAAGATCATCACCCTGTGTGATCTTTTTACGACTGTCATTAAAGCGTTTTTCCATTTCTTTGCCTAAAAGGTCTAACTGCTTGGAAAGCTGCTCTAATTGCTGACTTGTTTGTTCATCATCAATTCTAATATCAAACCATTTTTCACGTTCAATTTTCGATAAATGGTCGGATGTGATCTGTGTTCCTGATTTAAGACCACCAGGTCCACCAGATACTGATTTATTAAGTAAAAGAGATGATACACGATGGTAAATATCTTCTTCTCGAATACGTCGCTCATCGATTAAATCTTTACGAACACGAGCTAAATGTTCTTCTTCAATACTTTTAGCTCTATCATCTTTTTCAAGACCGTCACGCGTAAAGACTTGTACATCAATAACAGTACCATTCATACCAGAAGGAACTCTTAAAGATGAATCTTTAACATCAGATGCTTTTTCACCAAAGATTGCTCTTAGAAGTTTTTCTTCTGGCGTTAATTGAGTTTCACCTTTTGGCGTAACTTTACCAACAAGAATATCACCCGCATTTACTTCTGCACCAATAAATACAACACCAGATTCATCAAGGCTAGCTAAAGCTGATTCACCAACATTAGGAATATCAGCAGTAATTTCTTCTGTACCTAACTTTGTGTCCCTTGCAATACAGGTTAACTCTTCAATGTGAATAGTTGTAAATCTATCTTCTTGGACAACTCTTTCAGAGATCAGAATAGAATCCTCAAAGTTGTAACCATTCCAAGGCATGAAAGCAACTAGCAAGTTTTGCCCTAGCGCAAGTTCACCCATGTCAGTACAAGGTCCATCAGCAAGAATATCCCCGCGCTGAATGATATCGCCTTTAGATACAATAGGTCTTTGGTTAATACAGGTATCCTGATTTGAACGGAAATACTTAGTCAGGTTGTAAATATCTACACCCGTTTCACCGGCTGTTGTTTCAGCATCATTAACACGAACAACAATTCTTGACG
>CAYSTH010000214.1:0-2715 GCA_964433995.1 uncultured Francisellaceae bacterium
ATTGTAATTCTGGGTTCATTTTGCCCGCAAATTCGTCGAATAAATCGCTTGGTTTTTTACCAAAAGTATTTACTAATACGTTTAAACGACCACGATGTGCCATACCAATGACGACTTCTTTAATGCCATGGGTACCCGCACGTTGAATACATTCATCTAGCATCGGGATTAAAACATCCCCACCCTCTAAAGAAAATCTTTTGGCACCAGGATATTTAGAACCTAAATATTTTTCTAGGCCTTCTGCTGCAGTAAGTCTTTCTAAAATAGTGTGTTTTAATTCTGAGGAAAAATTAGGATTGCAACGTGAACCTTCGACTCTTTCTTGAATCCATTTGCGCTCTTCAGGATAAGGAATATGCATATATTCTGTTCCAATAGAACCGCAATAGCTCTCGTTCAATGCTTTAAATAGCTCTCCAAGTGGCATACGTTGTGAGCCACCTACAAAAGTTTCCACATCGAAAACTGTCGCCAGATCTTTTACGGATAAACCGTGATCTTCTAGAGTTAATTCAGCTACTTCTTTATCTTGGCAAGTGCGCATTTCTAATGGATCGATTTGGGCATTCAAATGGCCATGTAATCGATAAGCATTAATTAAACTGGTAACTTGAATTTGTTTTAATTCGTGATCTAAAGTAACACTTGGGCCTGATTGGCTCACGCCTTGTGCATATAAAACAGGTTTTTTTAGAATTTTTTCAAATTCTGCTCTGACAGCAGAATGTGAAACATCTTTAGTATTTGCCTTTTGTGGCAATTGTTTAAAGAAAGTGCGCCAAGTTTCTGGCACAGATAAAGGATCGATTAAATATTGCTCAAACATATCTTCAAGATAAGGGGCATTAGAACCTTCTAAAACAGAAGCGTCCCACATAGATTGCATTTTGTTATCCGTCATTATAAAGTCACCTAACATATTAAAGGGAGATTGGCTTACTAATTATTAAAGCAGTCGTCCTAGACTCCTGATTTAGCGGATCCATTTCATTAGGGCTTTAAATTAGTAATAAAGTTTACTTTTGCTCCCCAGCAAACAAACTTACTAACACAAAAAAAATTATAGAAAGTTAGTAGCAATTATACATGAATAAGGTTAGACGATTAAACATCTTCTTTCATCATTTCGACTCTGATATCAGAAATAGCTTTGTTAGGATTCAAACCTTTAGGGCAACTATCGGCACAATTCATGATTGATCGACATCTAAATACGCTATAAGCATCATTTAAATTTTCTAATCTTTCTCTTGTGGCATCGTCTCGACTATCGACAATGAATCGACTTGCTTGTAATAAAGCGGCAGGTCCTAAGAATTTATCAGGATTCCACCAATAAGAAGGGCACGAACTAGAGCAACAACCGCAAAGAATACACTCATATAAGCCATCTAACTTTTCACGTTGTTGTGGTGTTTGTAATCTTTCGGTTGCAGGTGGGGGGGAGCTATTCTTTAAATAAGGCTGCGCTTTATTATACTGTTTAAAAAATTGGGTCATATCGACAATAAGATCTCGAATAACTGGCATGCCAGGAAAAGGCTTTATTGTAATACGATTACCTAACTCTCTAACAGGTGTAATACAAGCTAGGCGATTACGACCATTCACATTCATACCATCGCTCCCACACACACCTTCTCCACAAGAGCGTCTGAAAGAAATGGATTCGTCTTGTTCTTTAAGTGCTTTTAAAGCATCAAGCAGCATGACAACATTTTTTTGCTCAATATCTAACTCATATTCCTGCATTCTGGGTTTTAAATCTTTTTCGGGATCAAAACGAAACACAGAAAAATGAACGATACTTGACATGATCTTATCCTTAAGAATCTACGCTATTAATACATTATTAATTAGTATACGCGCTCTTTGAGTGGGAAAGCGTCAACCCCTACGGGTTTCATATTCACTGGACGGCTTTTCATCTCGCCTTCTGTAAAATACAAAGTATGCTTTAACCACTTTTCATCATCGCGTTTAGGAAAATCTTCTCTAGAATGCGCTCCGCGACTTTCTTGTCTATATAGAGCAGCTTTTGCTGTCGCGAGTGCCACACTGATTAAGTTATCAAGCTCTAATGCTTCTACTCGACCAGTATTAAATATTTTACTCTTATCTTCTAAATAAGCTTGCTTGAGTCTTTGTTTTAAGTCGACCAGTTTATCTAAACCTTGGTGCATAACGGCTTCGGTTCTAAACACACTAAAATCAGCCTGCATGATTTTTTTCATTTCTAAACGCAGATCGGCAACACGTTCACCTTTATTGGTTTGATTCCAGTGTGATAAACGCTGCATACCCATTTCTACTGCATCGTTAGAAACAATTTGTTCGTCATAACCTGCTTTGAGATGTTCTAATACATGTTGGCCTGCAGATCTGCCGAATACCACTAAATCTAATAATGAATTGCCCCCTAAACGATTGGCACCATGCACCGACACACACGCGCACTCACCTACTGCATATAAACCCGCCACCACTTGTTCTTGGCCATTCATTTGAGTGAGCACCTGTCCATGCTTGTTAGTCGGTATGCCACCCATCATGTAGTGACAAGTCGGTACAACAGGAATCGGTTTTTCAATAGGATCGACATTAGCAAAAGTCATGGATAATTCACGAATGCCAGGTAAACGCGATTTAATGACATCTGCACCTAGGTGAACCAATTGCAAATCGATGTAATTACCTTGTGGTCCACACCCT
>CAYSTH010000215.1:0-2677 GCA_964433995.1 uncultured Francisellaceae bacterium
CAACATAAAATACTTGCTCTTGCGCCTTATTATTCAGGTGCTCCGACGCCTATTAATCTATGGTTAAACATACTATGGCAAGAAAAATGTCCTATCGAACTAGAAGAGATAGTGATAGAAAATAGATTTACCTGGATTTTAGACAATGCCGCACCTAGTGATAAAGTAGACCCCAATACCATACAAACTTTTATTCAAGAAATGACCCTTGTATTTCCTAAAGCAGATAACAATTATCGTTTGTCTCGTGCTTTGGTGTGTCAATCTCAGTTTTATTTACCCTGGCAAGCACATACCCAAAAAATGCTTGATGAGCTAGAACACAATGGTCTCCTGCTGACTTCTGCCAAAGCAGGGTATAGTCAAAAAGCATTACGAGCATGGTTACAAAACAGTTAATCAAAAAAGAGAGTATTTTATGTCAGATAATCCATCACCAAAATTGCCTGATTTAAGCCTCGGCGCTAATAATACGATAGATCAATTTACCTTGCCCGTTTTTTCTTCTGAACATGCGTTTTTGGTTTATGATTGGCAATTTAGCAACTGTACTGAATTTTGCCAAGAATTTGGTATTAAAAAAACCCCTTTATTAAATGCTGTTTTTAAAAAAATTGAACTACTCGCTGGTGAAGAAAACCAAACCCAAATTTTTGAGCGTTTATATCTCGATACGAACACCCCTTTATTTATCAAAAAAATAATTCAATTTCCAGAGTTTAAAGCTTACTTACGCACACACAACATAGAGCACTGCCATACCGTTTTGACCAAACGATTAGAAACCTGTGAACAATCAAAAAAGCAACTTACCAGCATTATCGCTTTATTTAAAGACCAGCCCACTCAAGCTTGCTTGGCGTTAATTCGTTTTACACATTCTGTCGATACTCTGCCAGATGGTGATGAAAGAAATCAGCTACGCTGGTTATTGATGCAAACAAAACAAGCTTGGTATAAAGAAAATTTCTTAGTCAGTCATGCTTTCAACAGCCCTTTTTTAAAAGAATATCTGAATACTCACCCTGAATGGACACCTTGTGTTGATTTTGTACTGAGCTTGCTGAAAGAACATGCCTCCCTTTCTCCTGAACAATGGGAGCATATGTTGGGATGTGCACATTATAACGCACCCTTATTTTGTGAAGTGTTAAGCCAATTTGCTTTTATTCAAGATCTCAATTTAGACTTATTTAATGATTTTTTGATTAAACACCCTGAACATTTAGAAGATTTTTTGAAGCTTTCTCAACACCATAAAACACGATTTACTGTTTGGTCAGATTGGATAAAAATTTTGCCCAAACAAGCAGGTATCATTTTTGCTCATTGGCAAAATCATTTAACCCATCTTTCTGATGAATCATCCAATTCAGAAAAGGCGCTATTCATAATAGAAGACGCCCTAAAGAAACATGCTTTAGTTTTATCGGAAGAACATCTTTCCACTTTTCAATCTCTTCTCCAGACTCATCTCGTTTTAAAAGAAAAAAACTTAACTAACCGAGAGCAAGATAGGCTGCCAGAAAATAAACGATATTTAATAACAGAGTTGATGCTTTTAAGTAGTATAAAAGCAACTTGCTGGATATTTGGTGTGGGACTTTATTCTCCTTCTTTGATTTATGAACTATACAACCAAAAGATTGCGCCCAAATTGGGTACTTCTTTAATGACAGAAACTGGTTTTGATTCTGCCTATTATGGTGTATATGCGTCTGTTGGCAAGCCCTGGGCAGGTAATCGTATTTTTGAGTACACAGCACATGAAAGCTTCAAACAAACTTTTTTAAACGGTTTTAAACTCTTTAAAGATCCTAAAGTGGGTAAACAATATTTTGAACATCTTCACAAGCCTCAAATGGCTGATGCTGAATTCTATAAACGTGTACTAGCAAAGCCTTAAATATCAAAAAAAGACTGTTCATTTCAATTTAGGCTCATCCTATGTTAGGATGCAGCCCTATCTAATCATAAATGAGGTTTATTTATGACTATTTCTGTAGGGCAAGCACTGCTGATTTTAATTGACGAAAACATGAAGATTACCCCTTCTTCTGCTTATCTAAGCAAATTAAAAAATCTTTATTTTTCAGGATTTAAAACACCAGAAGATTTCATCTTGCTTGAAGAAATAAAAAAAGATCCTCTATTACAAGGTTATCAAATTTCGACTTCGTCTGATGTGATCAATGAAGATGCCAGCAGAAGGTACTTCGAAACACATCTCGCCTTTGAAAGCATGCAATATAAAATAAAATCTTTCCCTTTAGCTTTGGCCAAGTCACATTATCAAACTATTCGCAATGCCTTTAAAGACTTAGGCGGTGATTTAGATATTATTGATTTTAAAGAAACGGGTCGTAAAACCATCGTACGGGACTATGCTGCTGAATTAATTGAGAGGAAAAAGAAAAATCTAAGTCCTGATGATTTAATTATCGGTTTAAGTAAAAGAGAACAAGATACCATCGATAGACTGTTTTCGGGTCGCTATATAGAATCTGATCACGAAACAGCAAAAGAGTATGCCGATTTATTTATGCATCTTAAAAACAATTGCGATCTGTCAAAAAACGATAAAGAAAAAGCCATTATTTTGCTTAAATCATGGCGATTATCCATGATTCTGCTGATCAAAACTAAAAAATATCAAAATTTGGGATTAGGTCCAGTG
>CAYSTH010000216.1:0-2664 GCA_964433995.1 uncultured Francisellaceae bacterium
GCTAACAAATGCAAACAGGCCTACTCTTAATGCAAATTCTGAAATGAATGACATCAATGAACAATCCTATGTTTTTCAATATTTACTCGATCCTGCTCGAGGCAAATTATCGGGTAAATTTTCGGCAGAATATTTGCGGTGGGTAAAAAAATTCAACACAAATACGATTGAAAAGACTGAAGATAAAGCACCGTTAACTGAAAAAACATGGTATAACCCTTATACCAGTTCCGTGACGCAAATAAATCATTTATTATCACGAATGCAAAGCAACCCAACGATGGCTTCAGCCATGTCAAAACGCCTTAAAAATGCAGAAACGAAACTCGCACTTTTTGATATGTTACAAGTTTTGGTAAAAGAAATGCCTCTTTACCAAAAAAATGAGCATAATGTAACAAGCTACATGTTGTTCACAGAAACACTAACAGACGCCGTTTTTGAATGTCAAAAAGAAAATATCGATGATCCCGTTTTATTCTCATATAAAAATCTTTCGCTGCAACAACACGACGAAATACACAGCAATTTACAAGAAAAACTAAACGATAAAAGTGATCATGATGATTTTGCCGGCGCATTGGCTATTTTTGAAGCTTTTACAGCACCTGAAGAAGTGTCATTAACACCCAAAAAGCCTAGCTTTACACCTCAGTTTCAGGGAACCAAAACCCCTCCATTGAGTCCAAGTAAGCATCATCATAATCAAATGATCAATCGCTCTCCTTCAAAACTTGAGAAATCACCGAGTAGAAGAAACATAAGCGAAATCCCGTTTCTTTAGTTAATTTTTGGTTTATGTGTGAATGACTTGTTGTATTTCATAGCAAGTCATTCACTCAAAATTAGCTCGGCATACTGACAACCAATTCTAAAGCATAAGATTGTTGAATTTTACGAGGTGTGCCATCACTTTTGTCTTGAAAATATAGATGGTTGGAATAATCGCGTCTGGTTTCAGCTCGTACTGTAAAACCACCATCTGTATGACCAATATCAGGATCTTCTCTATAAGGCGCAAGCATAAGAGCATCTCTTCCATAAAACAACTCGTTGGTTTTTGCCTAAAATTATAAGTAATCTTACAAACTACCGCTTGGTTGCTGGCCTGACACCATTCATCATAAATTTACCAAAAAATATTGACCCCCGGGGCTTTTAGCCTTATTTTATGTCGACCAGCTTGCGAGAGTCTTCTTGGCAGCTGTGTATAAAGGGGTGCTGATGTTTTATAAAAAACTATCAGCCAGTTAAGAGCTTCTCCACTGCGTAAACAAAATGTTGCGTAGGTACACACTGTAGAGGAAGGGTTATCGCAATTGAGCATGAATATTACTAAAAAATCCACATACCTAGGCTTCGGTGCATTGTTCATGTGGACAGTCGAGCCTCTTCTTATTTCCGAAGTAAACAGCTTGCCTATTTTCGAAGTTCTTTTTATTATTTTTTTCAGCTCATTTGGCATCACAGCCATTCGGTTGACCATAAAAAGACAATGGATGCGTGTCTTAAAACAGCCTCTTTTTATCTGGGTTGCCGGTGTCATGGGTATTTGTCTTAGCGATTTTGCCTATATATTTGGTGCTCAACAAGCGCCTATTGCGCATGTAGACTTAATTGATTATTTATGGCCTTGTTTTGTGATTGGCTTTACTGGACTCATTCCTAATGAAAAATTTCATTTGCAACATGTGCTAGGCGCTGTATTAGGGCTTGTAGGGATATACATTCTTATCGCGCACGATGTAGGCCAAGATAACATTAGTACACAATACCTATTTGGCTATGTTTTAGCGATTGTGGGGGCTTTGCTATGGGGTGGCTATTCTGCCTTCTCTCGTTACCATAAATCGGTTCCAACCGAAATGATTGGCATATACTGCGGAGTAGGTGCGATTATTTGTTTAGCGCTGCATTTGCAATTCGAAACCTTTGTGATGCCCACTACGAGTGAATGGGTATTGGCTGTTGCAACAGGCATCTCTGGTGCAGGCATCGCCTATCAACTTTGGGATTATGGCGTAAAATACGGTAATATTTATATATTGAGCGTTGTGACCTATCTAGCAAGGTTGTTAGCCATGTTATTACTTGTTGCTTTTGGTAAAGAACCTTTTTCAATTAGCCTCGTTGTGGCTTGTTTATTGAGCTCACTAGGCGTATTTGTCAGCAGCACGGATAGCGAACGCTTTTCTGCTTTTTTTCGAAAACTATTTCGCCGACCCAAAACAGCATTGGCACCATCCAATTAATACCTTATTTTAAATCTTTTTTAGAGAATCGATTATGCAACTTTTAAATCCATATCAATGCGCTACTATCTCTGGTGGATTAACAGAGAAACAGCTTGAAAGCTTAATCGCTAAAGCAGGTGGTTATGCCGCCAAAGCAGCATTTTTAAGTGTTGTTGTCGTCACAACGAAAGTTGTTTCTGTTCCTGCTTTTTTAGTAGGTGCCATTGCGGCGCCTATTGCTAGCTTAACCGGTACTTATCTTTTTTATGAAAACCAAGACTATGTGATTAGTTTAGTCAAAGAAAATTTAAATATTGCTCTTCAACCTACAAGATAAAAAAATCTAAAAGACAATCTCGTTTTTCAATTTCAGCCCTACTTAAGAGTTACTTGACTCATTATGCTGTTTAGCGATTGAATTTTAACTATA
>CAYSTH010000217.1:0-2598 GCA_964433995.1 uncultured Francisellaceae bacterium
ATTAAACTAATAATAAATAAAGCTCTATAAGCTTCTATTATAAAATCAAATCGATAAGAAATTAGTATGAAAAAAAATAATCCTATCGCTGAGTAGAAGTTAAAAAAAGGCGCTAATGCTCTAAATATTGCGGGATATTCGTTAATGATTATCTTTTTCAAACCAAACCATAATGGTCTATAACTAAAAACAAACCAATCTTTTATAACAGTCAAAAAACTGAAGATAAATTTAGAAAATTCTTGAGACTTAATCATATAAAAACACTACTTAATTAATGAGATATAGGCAGCTTAAATATTAAATAAAACGCGCTATTGTATCAGCAATCTAGTTTGCGTAAAATACTTGTCTAATTTTTTTAGCTATTTTATAACAAAATTAAAAGGAAAAATGGCATGTTTAATCAAAAATGGGCTTTCGCCATAGTATCTGTATCTTCTGCTTTGCTTTTTGCTCCATCTAGCTCAGCTGAACCTTCTTTTACTAAAAAATACGCGCCTTATATAGGCTATCAGCATGGTTACACCAGTCTCTATCATCCAAATAGAAAAAGTGATATCAAATATGCTCCTCGTTTTTTTATGGGAATGAACCCTATACAAAGAGATAACTATAAAATGGGGTTTGAAATAGGTTATACTTTACCCGTTTCTTATGAGCATAATTATACTTCTTATGATTACTGGGATAAGAAAGATTATACACAAGTAAAAACATCTATTGATGTAAAAAACACCGATTTATATTTAACCTATTATCACCGTTTAGGCCAAAATAGTCATTGGTTTGTCAAACCTGGTGTAGAATATTACCATAGAACTTTTCACCTTTATGAAAATGGAGAAGCTCATCGTTGGTCCGGACATCACTGGGATTCAGTATATATAAGTACAAAAGCCGGTGCTGGATATCAATTTAATAAAAATTTAGCCCTGAATGCGCTTGCTGGTTCACGTTTTTATGATTTTACACGCAAAGATAATAGAGCTATAAGACTTTTGTTTAATCTGAGTGCAGAATATACTTTCTAAACTTTTGGACTTGGTGGGCACACTTAATGTTGCGCTGAAGCTTCGCCTACCAAGCCTGTTATCTATATGTTTTTACTTATTTTTTCTAAATGAGACTTTGTGCAAGCACTTACATCTTTCAATCCCTCAGGACCATCGCAAACATGCATCGCTGAGAACAGGGCTGACATTAAATCGTGTTGGCTTGCAAAATCAAATTCTAAATAATGTATGTAACTATTTAAACATGATTGAGAAACAAGAGGGCATTCAATGGGGTAAGAATTTCCTAAATGTTTTATCTGTCCTTGGCTCGCTCCAGCAGAAATAGTTTGAATTTTTTTATTTGTTAATAATTTCATTACAACCTCACTTTTTTAAATTCAGAAAATAGTTTAGCACTTTCAAATCTTAGCCAACTGTTATCATTTATAAACCATGTGCATCTAAACACTTATACATATTAAATACCCCATATACCCCCCCACATTGTTCTCCTAGTTTATCCATACAATAATCAAACATAAATTCAGATTCGAACTTAAAGCATTTCAAATACCCATCTAGACATGGTTGAGAGATTAAAGGACAATCAAGTTTGTGATCTACTCCATCTTCATGAAGCACGCCATGGCTGCCACCAGATATTATTTTAAATTGTGAATTTTTTAGTATTTTCATTAATTACCTCTCTTTAAATTATTATGATAATTTTATTTAAAACATTCAAAGAGAACACGCGTCGCCTCTTCTTACATAATACAATAATGTATAAATACAATCCATCAACCTTCATTTAAAAGGCATATTCTGCATTAATATTAAATAAAAATCTAACAGGTTTAGAATCCCATCCCATAAAATCGTAAAATCGCGATCCTGCGACTAAATTTATTGCTAATTTATTATTTAAATTGTACCCAGCTCCTGCTCTTGCTGCGACATAAATTGAATCTAAGCGACGTATCATCATATAGGAACTATATGACCGGGAATCACGAATAGATTCATGATGGTATTCTATACCGGGTTTTAAAAACCAATGAAAATTATTCCCTAATTTTCGATAATAAGTTAAATATATATCAGCACCCTGTACCACATAATCCGTTTTGTATCTTTCTCCATCTCTACTACTATACGTCACTGGCAATGTATAACCTATTTCAGTCCCTATTTTGTAATTATATCCTTGCATAGGGTGAATACCCGTAAATATTCGTGGGGTGTATTGAGTATCAATTTTACCATCCCAATTATAAAGACTGGTATATGCATGTTCATAACCTATGTATGGTGCATATTTTTTTGAAGAAGAGCTTTCTGCAAAGCTAGGCTGTGCAATAAGAAAAAATGTGCATATCAATGCGATTGCTGAGATAATTTTTTTGATGATCATGCTTTTTCCTTTTTTTTATTTTATTATAAAGCAATCGATACGAAGTCTTTGATTAAAAGGCTGTAAATTGTACTTGCATTTTTATATAACACAAGTACAAGTGGGTATTTTTATTTATTTCTTTTCAGCGGCAATTGCTTGTTTGCATTGTGAATATAAAATGCTTCTAAAATCATCCAATTCATC
>CAYSTH010000218.1:0-2577 GCA_964433995.1 uncultured Francisellaceae bacterium
GGGTGAAATGGGCGCTGGGGTGACTCTCGTTAATGAATTGCTCTCTAAAGAAAAACGAGGTTATGCCACCATGATTATCGCCACCTCTGGCATATTCGGTGGCATAGCAGGCGGTTTGGCGGGGAATTTTTTCCATTGGCAAACCGCCTATCTTTTAGGGGGCTGTGGTGGGTTTTTGCTGCTGTTCTTACGCATGGGGGTTCGCGAATCTACCCTGTTTATGAACATCAAAAACAATCCACACATTGCCAAAGGCAGTTTGTTACTTTTGTTACGCTCCCCTGCTCTACTCACTAAATATTTTAAATGCCTATTGGTCGGCGCACCATTTTGGGTTTTTGTAGGGTTATTTATGGCGCTTGCGCCAGAAGCTGGGAAAGCCCTTCAAGTATCAGGCCCAATTACTGCTGCTTTGGCCATATTATATTTTAACATTGGGTTAGGGCTAGGTGATTTATCGAGCAGCATTGTGAGCCAGGTATTAGGCTCTCGCAAAAAGGCTATTCAGCTTTACTTAGCAATTACTTTGTTGACTGTGATTGCCTTTTTAAACCTGCAAGAACCCAGTGTGAGCCTATTTTATTTTTTCTGTTCTGCATTAGGTTTCGGTTCGGGCTCGTGGGCGGTGTTTTTAATGGTCGCTACCGAACAATTTGGCACCAACTTTCGCGCCACTGCTGCCACCTCTTTGCCCAATTTTGTTCGAGGCATGACCATTCCTTTTATGGGATTATTAAATATGTTTAAACCGCACTTAGGGGTTTTACCCAGTTTAGGCATAATTTCAATCGTCAGTATTGTATTGGCTTTTATTGCCATACGTTCATTAAGCGAAACCTATGGCACGCATTTAGATTTTTTAGAAAGGGCTTAAAAGCTTAAAATTATTAGGCTCGAGAATAGGTAGGTTTGTGTTATCCGATATTCACTCACGGGGGGTACTATTATTCCATATAGTTAAGAAAGCGTGCATGTACTTAGTAAATTTAAAACATGTAAACTAATTTGTAACTTTCGTTTACATTACCTGGACAATGTAAACTGTTTTTGATATATTGTTTACATTAACGTTAAGATGTAAACGGAATTTAAATATGAAACTTGGAAATTTTATAAACCAACCGAGTGGTTACAAAGCCTTTATTCCTCTTGAGTTTCCTCCATCAGGAGGTTTTAACTTTTCAGCAAAGTTAATCAATAAAGCCAGCCAGGCAACACTGTCTCTTGGTAAATTAGACGGTATTACTCAATTATTACCCAATGTCGATTTTTTTCTCTTTATGTATATATGCAAAGATGCTGCTTCATCAAGCCAAATAGAAGGCACCAATGCAACCATGGTCGATGCCATTGAAGCAACCTCAAAAACATCTGAAAATTTACCAGAAGATGTTGACGATATTATTCATTATATTAATTCTGTTAATCATGGAATTAAAAGATTGAATGAATTACCACTTTCTTTAAGATTAATAAAAGAAACTCATAAAACACTAATGACCGATGCTAGAAGTACCCACCGTTCAGATCCGGGTAATTTTAGAAAATCACAAAATTGGATTGGTGGTACTAATCCTAATAACGCTATTTTTGTTCCCCCTACTGTTGAAGAAATGAATCGCTCAATTGGAGAGTTAGAAAAATTCATCCACAAAGATGATCATATTTTGCCAATTCTGAAGGCTGGAATTATCCATGGCCAATTCGAAACAATTCACCCATTTTTAGATGGAAATGGAAGAACTGGTAGATTATTAATCACTTTATATTTAATAGATAAGAAATTGTTAGACTATCCAGTTTTATTTTTGTCTTATTATTTCAAAAAACATCAGCAATTATATTACGACCGCTTAAATGGTTACCATCGCGAACAAGTAGAATCTTGGCTTGATTTCTTTTTAGATGGCGTTATTGAGACATCTGCCCAAGCGATTGTCACTGCTCAAAAAATAACCAAAATTCGTGAGGAAGATATGAAAAAAATGCATGAATTAGGAAAAACAGCCGCAAAAACATCTTTGGAAGTGTTATTACAATTATACAAATTACCAATTGTTAACGTGAATATAATAAAAAAATGGACAGAATTTACTCGTCAAGGAGCTCAAAAGGTTATCGATAGATTTATTGAATTAGAAATTCTCACGCCAAAAGATGAAAGCAAACTATATGGAAGATCTTTTATTTACAAGAGATATGTCGACATATTTAACGATTAACAGTTAGATAAGAAAACAGAGATATCTAAATGAAGGATCTACTTGGAAAAAATCCACTGTTTTTTCAAAAATAGATAGAGGAATCAAACCATCTTTTAAGATCAATGCAGCTAAATTTTTAATTAACTTTTAGTGATGGTTTGGAAAAAGAAAAATACTAAAAAAAGGCAATCCAAATGATTAATGCTATTTTAACTTTTTTTAACAACATATTTTCTAGCTCCAGATCAATTCGTTATACAGTATTTAGTGGTTTTGGTCTGTCTTGTTTAGTCCTACTTTTCATTCCAATTAAAAGTATTAAAAATTTTCAAAGTGAATGGAATACTCAGTTAATTGTAGTCACTATTATCTG
>CAYSTH010000219.1:0-2568 GCA_964433995.1 uncultured Francisellaceae bacterium
ACTAATTAATACTGAGCTTCGCACATGCTTGTGCGCAACTTATGATCGCATACTCATTTTACAAAAATAATACTGAATAAAACAGTATATATTTATTTTTTCCAAGTGTTCGAAACAAAAGTCTACATAAGATAACCTTATCTATCATGTTAGCCAAAAGTTAATAGATATGATTCAAAGCTTAATAATAACCAAAGGCTATAAGGGAAATACACCCGTTGATGCTCTGCTTTTTTTATGTGAGTTTAAAAACAAGTTCTAAAACTTAATTTTTGAATAATCTCATTTGATCTCATATAATCAACTATCTTGCTTTGGAGAGAATACGTGTATAAGTCGGCTCAAACTACCTCACTGTTGTCTATCGTGTTTTTTGGTTTTGTTGGCCTGTCTTTGCCCTACCCTATATTCTCGCCTTTGTTCCTTCAGGCTGATTCGCCGCTTGTCTTAGCCTTAGGGCTTTCACCTAAATGGTGTGCCATTCTTTTAGGGTTAACCTTGGCTGCCTACCCTTTGGCTCAGTTTTTTGGTTCACCTATTTTAGGCAGTTTATCTGATCGCTATGGTAGAAAACGGTTGTTAATGTTGTCTTTAATAGGCACCGGCATAGGTTATTTATTATCTGGGCTTGCTATCGCAAATCATGCTGTTGGGCTGCTGATTGCAAGTAGGATTTTAACCGGTTTTTTTGAAGGAAATATGGGCATCGCACAAGCCTGTATTAGTGATTTAAAGTACGACAAATATTTTGGCTTAGGCGCCATTTCTGCAGCTGCATCATTGGGTTATCTGGTAGGGCCATTGCTCGGTGGCTTTTTATGCGACAGCAGCTTGGTTTCTTGGTTTGATTTTTCCACACCTTTTTATTTTGGCTTTATCATGTCACTGTTCATTACTTTATTAGTGAAGGTTTGGTTCACCGAAACTCGCGTATCTCATCACCAACATACTTCTCTGCTTGCAGAATTTAATATTTTCAGCAAACTTAAGCAGGTATATGGCAGGCCTACTTTGCGTCAACCTTTGCTGATTATGTTTTTATTATCATTAAGCATTGATTGCTACTACGAATTTTATCCCGCCTTTTTAGTTGAAGAATGGGAAATGTCGCCTATGCTCATAGGCCTCTATTCTGCTACTTTGAGCTTGGCACTGAGTATAGGAGCATTATGGATCCCTCAATTACTTAAAAAAAGAAAAAATCCAACCACTTATCAATTACATTTAATGATTGTCTATATCGTGTTTTTAGCTTTGTTGCTATTTGCTTATGATGCCTTGTCACTCAACCTACATTTCTTTATTGTTGGATTATGTTATTCAGCCATTAATACTATTTTGGCTGTTACCATTTCTGACAATGCTACCGAACATGAACAAGGCACTGTAATGGGATTACAATGGGGCACTCGCATGTTAGGTGATGCCGGTTTATGTATTATCGGCTCTCTCTTGCTTTGGCAATCGAGCTTTTATCCTATTATCTTATCTGTTTTGCTGGGGGGGGCGACCATATGGTTTTGGGTTACCCAAAAAACATCTAATTGTGCATTAAAGCTAGAAGAAACATAAGAACTTATCTTTTTAGGCTTTAGAAAAGATAGCTTACCAAGAATAGATGTATATACTACTCAAAAGTAAAAGGGTTATATTTTAAGGATTACACACCACTACATTTATCTTTAGAAACAAATACTAGTTTTATTCAATTAATACTGGGAAACTACCTCACTATTAGATTTTTCTACTCTTAGTTTGATTTTTTTGTAAAAATTCTTCATGTTGATAAGACATGTTATGAAACCATTATTGAGCTCGACCGATTTCACTCGCGAATAATGCCAAAAAGCTATCTTGTTTAAACAAAGACAAATAATCTAGGGATAATATTAAAACCAATCCACTTGCACCTTCTATAGGTTGGGGCTTTGCTCCTGCATAATTTAATTCGGGTTCATATCTTTCTTCTATTTTTTTTAAATTATATTTTTGATGAAAGCCCCATGAAGCATGTACTGCTGATGAAGTTTGTCTAAAAATTATTTCATATAAATCCATTAAGTCAACTTTGCTAGCAAGATTAAAACTATCCTCACACCAGTTTTTATCTCTTTTAAAATCTATTTGTCCTAGTTTATATCCAGCCAGTTCAAATCCTTCTTGTATGCTATCCTTCATTCGTAATTCTATAGGAGTGGGCGCGCTTCCGTTTTGCCTTTTTTCAATCTCATCCCATAATTTCTTATCATATGCCAATGATGATTTTTTAATTTTTTCACAAACTTCAGCATTAATGTTGCCAATCAAAAATTTTAATTTTATAGCTGTTTCTGTTAAAGTTCTAAGTAAAACTGAAGCAATTTCAGATCTTCCGTCATTTATTAAATATATGCTGCTATCATATAATTTGTACAAATAAACCATATAACCCATTAAGATTGCTTTTTCATCTTCAGCCCTGTCACCTTTGATTATAAAACTACAAATAATTATCAATAATTTTCTAACATTATTAGCCCCATGGATTAAATCACTAATAAATTCAGAATGTGATTTTCTTAAACGAGT
>CAYSTH010000220.1:0-2554 GCA_964433995.1 uncultured Francisellaceae bacterium
TTATTCTGCATGTGGTGTGGAGTGATAACAAACCTGCTTTGCGGAGTGATGGTTCAGCAATGCCTACCCTTGAACTTAAAAGCAGAGTGGAGGATGATTTGTTGCTGAGGTACAAACAATTGATTAATAGTCCGTGGATAATACCCTGTGTCGAACACATCCATGCTGTTCCGGCCTTAACCACGCTTTCGATGTTAGATAAAGCGGTGGTCGAGCGCTTGCAACGAAAAGCCACTGAGGTGCTCGCTTTATTGGAGCGTAATCAGCAAGATTGGGAGGAGACCTGCTATCAGGTGATGGCCCGCAATTTCGGATTTCATGTGAACAGTGAACCATTTTTACAGTTGGCTAAAAGTGTGTCTTACAAAATACTTATGAAACATGCTGATAAATTGGAACAGGTAGAGAGCATCTTATTTGGCCAGGCAGGTTTTTTGGATCAGATTTCTCCAGATGATCCTTACATACATGTACTGACGCGTGAATATGTTTTGCTAAGCAAGAAATTTAACCTGCTGGCAAATCGTTTGCAAAAGGCACAATGGAAATTTCTGCGGATGCGTCCGGCAAATTTTCCGTCTTTGAGGATTGCCCAGTTTGCCGCCTTGTTGTGTGCTCATAAAAATATTTTTTCATCCATTGCCGGAGCTGAAACGATTACCGAATTGCGTGATGTCTTTTCAAGTCGCCCGGCACCGTATTGGCAAAAGCATTATCATTTTGGAGTTGAGTCAAAGGAGCCTTTAATGGCACTGGGCGAAACCAGCATTCAGAATCTGATTATTAACACGGTTGTTCCGTTATGGGTTGCCCTGGGACAATTGCGTGATCAAGATCAGTTTATGGAACGGGCCATGCGTGTTCTACAACATATTTTGCCTGAATCCAATAAAATAACCCGTGCCTGTGCACCAATGGGTATTCCCAATCGATCAGCTTTTGACTCGCAGGCATTGTTAGAATTACATACCAATTTTTGTTCACGCAGGAGATGCTTAGATTGCAACATCGGAGCATTTGTATTGAAGCCTGCTCTGAACTTTAAATGACAGTCGCATTATTTGCACATCTGATTGTATTATTTGCTATTGGTTTTTTGTTGAGTAAACAAGAAACGGTTGCCTGGAAGTTGCTCTTTTGGCCCGGGTTGTTGTTGAAGCTACTTGCTGGTGTTGGTGTTGGGTTGCTCTATATGTATTATTATCCTGAAGGTGGAGATACGCTTTGGTATTTTTCTGATGGTTCAAAAATGGCTGCATTAGCCCGGACTGATTTTATAGCTTACATTAATTTTTTATCAGGGTCAACCAACATTATTGAAGATATATCCTTTACTGAACCACGGGTTTTGTTCATGAGTAAACTGGTAAGTTTATTTTGTCTGCTTACACAAGATCACTATTGGTTAACGGCTGCATATCTTTCTCTGATTTGTTTTGTTGCTGCCTGGTATCTGGTTAAAGAACTTGTAATGATTAATGCACGATGGACGGTTGCAGCTTCTATTGCTTTTCTGTTTTTTCCTTCTGTTGTATTGTGGTCAGCCGGCATTATCAAGGAGAGTATTGCTATCAGCTGCCTTTATTTTTTGGTATGGCTACTGCTTCGTTTGTGGAGTAATAAAAAGATTCCACTAATCGCATGGCTATTGTTGCCACTCTCATTATGGGTACTCTGGAATCTGAAGTATTATTATCTCGCTTTGTTTTTGCCAGTAGCCACCACGCTGATTGTAATGCAACGAATTGTTTTGCCTTATGTGAAATTACCAGTTTGGATGAAGGCTGTTGTTTGGTGTGGTGTTTTTCTGATGCCGTTGTATCTTGCGAGCAAGGTGCATCCAAATTTTTATCCGGAAAGATTTCTGAATGTTATTGTCGAAAACTATCAGGCCTTCACTAAAATATCTGCTCCTGAAGATCAGGTTATGTATAATAATCTCGAACCTAACGTGCAAGGCATAATCATGGACGCTCCGCTGGCGCTTATTGCCGCCTTGTTCAGGCCTTTTATTTGGGAAGCTGGCACCTTGTTTCAGTTGTTGTCATCACTTGAGAATATGTTTGTACTCATCTTAACAGGAGCAGCATTTTTGCAAATAAGAAGGGCGGTATTTTCACCCTATCGTTTATTGATTTTTTCTACCCTGACGTACGTGGTTTTGTTGGCAGTTTTTTTAGCTCTGTCAACACCTAATTTTGGTACATTGATCCGCTATCGGGTAGGGTTTATGCCGTTTTTTGTTTTGATCATCTTAATTGACAATCCAGTTCTGATATTCATCACCAAAAGAATAGACTTTTATCGAAAACGTTTTTTTAAACCATTTCAATAAGTGTTAGTGTTGCTCTTGCGGAGTTTATGATTGATTTAATACCTACGCTTAGGTGGTCATGTTTGGTTTATTTTATACACAAGGTAGAACTCCAGCACCGTTAGGCGCGATATGTGTATAGAAACAATAAGGAAGAAAATCAAAGCTCCGGAGGAGCGGAACCAGTTAATGGTTTTTATTTTCCACTAGTTTATGAAATGTTTGTTGTTCTGTTGAACC
>CAYSTH010000221.1:0-2535 GCA_964433995.1 uncultured Francisellaceae bacterium
AGGGAGTTTAATATTGGGTGTCTGCATGGCTTCGGGTAGTTTATAACCTAGCGTGTGTAATTTATGTTCTACATCCCATTTAGTTAATCTTGCCATGATGGTTTTCCTGCAGCACGTTTACCAATAATGCCTGCACTTGCTACGAAAGTAACCGCTTCATCTACGGTCATATCGATAGGTTCTATTTGGCTTCTTGGCATTGAAATCATAAATCCACCAATTTGATAACTAAAAGGTAAAAAAACCAATACATTTTTTTTATCCCCCAAAGCATCAGGAAGATTATCGAGTGTTTCTCTTGTGACCAATCCTATTTGTTTGCCCAGTTGAGTTTGCACGACCACAACTCTTTGTTGTTCATTACCCGTTTTTTGAGCATCGAAAAAGCTAAACATATCTAATAGGGCATTATATAAAGTTTTGACTAAGGGGATATGTTTTAAAATCTTTTCCATTAATTGATAGAGTTGTTTCACAAGAAAGGCGTTGATCATTAAGCCAAGCAAAAAGATAATCACCACACCTAATATGATTCCCATACCTGAAATGTAATATTGAGTCGGAATCAATAATTGAATAAAACGACCAAAAAAATCTTCGATGCTATTAAATAACCAAACACATAAAGATAACGTGATGGCAGCGGGTAGAAAGGCTTTGATGCCATTGATAAAGATACGTTTAATGCCTTTTAACATGATAAATACTCTCTTGTAGGCTCAGTTCATATCAGTATACTAGATCTCTGAGAATCAATTAACCAAAGTATTTTATATAGTTTGAAGATTAACTGTTTATGGGCGAATTATTATGGCAAATGTATTAATAGTAGGGTGTGGTTATATCGGCACACATTTAGGGTTATTGTTAGCAAAAAATGGCCACACAGTTTGGGGTGCAAAACGTAAAATTAACACTTTACCAGAAGCAATTCGTCCTATTAAAGTAGATGTGACGCACTTAACAGATGCCGATTTGCCAGAAAGTTTAGATTATGTTTTTTATATGGTTTCTCCAGATGATTATTCTGATGAAGCTTATAGAGTTGCTTATGAACATGGTGTCAGAAATTTATTATTTGCGCTTGAAAAAGCACATCAAAAACCTAAAAGAGTCATTATGGTTTCTAGCACGGGCGTTTATGGTCAGCAACGTGGCGAATGGGTCGACGAATCTAGCATCACCGAACCGATGGATTTTGCCGGTTTTAGAGTGCTCATGGGAGAAGAAACGTTTTTAGATTCTACTTTTACTGTATCTATTGTTAGGTTAGGTGGCATCTATGGTCCAGGTCGAGAAAACTTAATCCAACGGGTGAAAAATGGTCAAGCGAAGTGCAGTGTGCGTTCACCTTTTACCAATAGAATTCATCTTGCCGATGCTGTAGGTGTGCTGAGTCACGTCATGAACCTAGAAGAGCCAGATAATATTTATGTGGGAGTGGATTCTGAGCCTTGTTCTCGAAACGATGTGATTCAATGGGTGGCCAAACAACTTGGCATCAAAGTAGAGTGGTCTGATAATCCTGATAGAGCAATGCATCGCCCATTAAGTAACAAAAAATGTCATAATACTCGGTTACTTACTTCGGGATATCAATTTATTTATCCTAGTTTTAAAGAAGGTTATGGTGCGCTTATTCGAAGTCGGGTCGCCAAAGAAGTCGAGCTGGAAGTAAATGAATGAGTAAAAAACAAGTCATCTTAGGGGCCTGTTGTTTTGCCATTATTCAATCTTCATTATTAAATGCCAAAGTGGTTAAGTATCAGCTTGATCTCCAGCAACAAAAAGTGAATATTACTGGTCAAGAAGCCGCTGCATTTTTAATTAATCATTCACTTCCGGGCCCGACGATTCAAGCCACTGAAGGTGATTTTTTACGAGTAGAAGTGAATAATCATCTGAATACAGAAACTTCTATTCATTGGCATGGTGTGCTAGTTCCCAACCGTATGGATGGCGTACCTTATATTACGAGTCCTCCTATTAAACCAGGAGGAACTTTTGTTTATGAATTTCCCATAACACATGCAGGTACCTACTGGTATCATGCACATTCTGCTTTGCAAGAACAACAAGGCATATATGGCGCGTTGGTGTTTTTGCCAAAAAATCAAAATAAAATTCATTCTATTGAATATGACGAAGAACGTGTTGTGGTATTATCAGATTGGACAAACGAACAACCTGAGCAAGTTCTAGCAAATATCAAACAAGATCCAGAATATTATGCGTTAAAAAAAGATTCGGTACAATCTTGGTATAAAGTATTAACCAATGGAACAGAGGCGCTTAAATTAAGACTCAGTAATGCTTTTGATAGAATGGGGCCGATGGATATATCCGATATAGGTTACGATGCTTTTTTAATAAATGGCAAACCTAAATTTAATTTAGGTGATGTTAAACCCGGCACAAAACTAAAATTAAGAATTATTAATGCTGGTGCATCTTCTTATTTTATTTTGGCGTATTCTGGTGGTTCTATGACAGTAGTAGAAGCAGACGGTGTGCCAATACAACCTATTACCACGC
>CAYSTH010000222.1:0-2496 GCA_964433995.1 uncultured Francisellaceae bacterium
GAGCCATGGTAGAGAAGAATTAGCTCAAATTCAAAAGGCTATCACCTTAGGCAACGAAAGGGTGCAATTAGCTAAAGTTCGTGCAGAAAATGCCTTTAAAATTAAAGAAAAAGGACATTTGTCTCAGGTTGAATATCAAAAAATCTACGAAGAGTATTTGACTTTACAACAACAACAAAACGAAACCATTCGTGCCGAACGTTCTAAACAAAGCGCGCTCAAACAAATTGAGTCGGAATTCGAACAGTTGCCTACTCGTCATCAAGCGAGAATCACTGAAATTGAAAAAGCCATTTCAGATTTAGTTCAAAGAGAAACCGAAGTTGCCGGTAGAAGGGAAATGGTGATTCGCGCCCCTGTTAAAGGCAAAGTGTCGAGTTTGGGGGTGCATGCAGGAGATTGGGTTAATCAGTTGCCTTTACTCTCTATTTTGCCCGATCAAGCGAAGCTCGAAGTAGAACTTTATATTCCTTCCAGGGCAATTGGTTTTATTGAACCTGATCAAACAGTGAGAGTGAGATACGATGCCTTCCCTCATCAGCGATTTGGGATATACAAAGGCAAAATTACCAGCATTTCTCATAGTGTGATGTTACCTCAAGAATTAGCGGTGCCTTTAGAAATTAAAGAGCCCGTCTATAAAGTGACGGTGTTGTTAGATGCCACCACAGTATATGCCTATGGTAAATATTTTGAAGTTCAACCAGGCATGAGCTTAGAGGCAGATATCGTGTTGGATAAAAGAAACATTTTACAATGGATGCTCGAACCCATTTATAGCATAAAGGGGCACTTATAATGCAAAATCCACTTAGCTTATTAAAACTTCGTTCATTCCATCGATTGCCTGCGATATTACAAACCGAAGTGGCAGAATGTGGCTTAGCTTGTTTGGCGATGATCTCTACCTATCATGGTCATGAAATCGATTTAACGACTTTACGCAAGCGTTATCCTGTTTCATTAAGAGGCACAACGCTTCATCATATTATTCAAACGGCTGAAAAGTTAGATTATGCCTGCAGACCTTTAAGACTCGAATTAGAGGAAATGGACCAGCTACAAACACCCTGTATTTTGCATTGGGATATGAATCATTTTGTGGTGCTTAAAAAAGTCACTAAAACAGGCATTGTGATTCACGATCCGGCTCAAGGTGAGCGCAGTTTCCGTTTTAATGAAGTCTCAAAACATTTTACGGGCGTGGCGCTAGAATTAAGCCCAACGTCAGAATTTAAAATCAAAAAAGAAGTACAAAAAGTACCATTTTATGCTTTTTGGCATAAAATTATTGGCCTAAAAAGCAGCATGGTAAAAGTGTTTTTATTATCGGTTGTCTTACAAGCTTTTACCCTGATTAGTCCCTTTTATAATCAATTAGTGGTTGACCAAGCAATTGTTAGCCATGATATGGGCTTTTTAAAGGTGTTGGCAATTGGCTTTTTATTGGTCATGTTGATTCAATTATTTGTCACGGGTTTAAGAAGTTTATTGGTCTTGTCATTAGGCAGTATGTTGAGCATACAAATGGCAACGAACCTGTTTAGACATTTAATTCGATTGCCGTTACCTTTTTTTGAAAAGCGTCATATTGGTGATATCGTTTCTCGTTTTGGCTCTTTAGGACAAATCGAAAAATTACTGACCACAAGTTTAGTGCAAGCCATTGTCGATGGCATGATGGCCATATCGACTTTAATTATGTTATTTATTTACTCAGGCACTTTAGCTTGTGTGGTGATAACGGCCGTGGCTTTGTATGGTTTGGTTCGTTTTTTATGGTACAGACCTTTAAAACAACTGACTGAAGAAAACATTGTTGCTTCGAGTAAAGAAAACTCTAATTTTATTGAAACCATTCGAGCCATTCAAAGTATTAAGATTTTCGGTAAAGAATCCGATAGAGGCGTGCTGTGGCAAAATCGTTATGCCGATACGATTAACACCGGCATACGTCAAGCCAAGTTAGGTATTATTTATTCATCTATCAATAGCTTATTATTTGGTGTTGAAAATATTTTGGTCATTTATTTATGTGCCAAAATGATTACTGCCGATATGGGTGCAGCAGGTTTTACCATTGGTATGATGTTTGCTTTTATTTCTTACAAACAACAATTTACGTCTAAAGCCATTGCGTTAATTGAAACCGTTGTGGAATTAAAAATGCTTGGGCTTCATTTAGAACGTTTAGGCGATATCGTATTAGAAAAACCTGAAATAGAAGCGCGTGCTTTTGAAGCCAGCTTTAAAGAAATAACCGGTAATATTGAACTGAACAATGTGTCTTTTAGCTATGCAGAATCTGAACCTCCTGTGGTCAATCGGGTCTCTTTTAAGATTGAACAAGGTGAAAGTGTTGCTTTAGTTGGCCCATCTGGTTGTGGTAAAACCACATTAATGAAAGTGATGATGGGGTTATTTAAATCAACGGGAGGCGAAGTGCTCATAGATGGCATGCCTTTAGATAAGCTAGGGGTCTCTAACTTCAGAAGC
>CAYSTH010000223.1:0-2485 GCA_964433995.1 uncultured Francisellaceae bacterium
CAAATGACAAAGCAATGGTAGATGGTCAACATTCAAATGGCAGAACACAGGTTGGTAAAATAGTCAGTGATAAAATGCAAACGACTATTGTTGTAATGGTAGAGCGTACGGTTAAGCATCCAAAGTATGGCAAAATCATGAAACGTAGATCTAAATTACATGTTCATGATGAAAATCAAGTTGGTAAAATCGGTAATATTGTAAGAATTCGTGAGTCTCGACCCCTCTCCAAGTTAAAAAGTTGGGTATTAGTCGAAATCATTTCTTGATATTCATTTGTTTTACTTTAAATATTTCGAGAGGGCTGGTATAATCAGCAGCCTTTTTCTGGTCGAAATTAGAGCTGGAGATAGTAATGATACAAATGCAAACTGTGCTCGATGTTGCTGATAATAGCGGAGCACGCAAAGTGATGTGTATCAAAGTGCTTGGTGGATCACACAGACGCTATGCTCGCGTTGGTGATGTCATTAAAGTGAGTATTAAAGATGCAATACCACGTAGCAAAGTAAAAAAAGGCGCTGTAATGAAGGCGGTTGTAGTGAGAACTAGTCAAGGTGTTCGTCGTGATGATGGTTCCCTTATTCGTTTTGATGGTAACGCTGCTGTGCTTTTAAATAACCAAAACGAGCCAATTGGTACGCGTATATTCGGCCCAGTTACTCGTGAGCTAAGAGAGCGGTTTATGAAAATCATTTCTCTTGCAGCAGAAGTTTTGTGAGAAGGATTAGTTATGAAGCGCATAAGATCAGGTGACACGGTCATCGTAATTGCTGGTAAAAGCAAAGGTCATATTGGTAAAGTAACTCGTGTTGCTGATGGGGAAGTAATTGTTGAAGGTGCTAATCTAATTAAGAAGCACGTTAAACCCAATCCGCAATTAGAGCAAAAAGGTGGCATCATTAGTCGTGAGTCTCCTTTAGATGTTTCTAATGTTGCTCTTTACAATCCAGTATCGAAGAAAGCTGATAAAATCGGTTTTAAATTTATAGAGAAAGATGGTAAGAAGTGCAAAGTTAGATACTTCAAATCTAATAATGAAGTAGTTGACTTTGTCTAATTAGGTGGCTGATATGGCAAGACTTGAAAAGTTTTATAAAGATAATGTAGTTGAACTGATGATGAAAAAGTTTAACTATACAAGTGTTATGGAAGTGCCCAGGATTTTAAAGGTTACTTTAAATATGGGTGTTGGCGAGGCGGTTGGCGATAAAAAAGTTATGAATTCAGCTGTTGAAGATATGACTTTAATCGCAGGACAAAAACCAGTTGTTACCTTAGCTAAAAAATCTATTGCTGGTTTTAAAATCAGAGATGGATGGCCTATTGGTTGCAAAGTTACGCTTCGACGTAAGAATATGTATGAGTTTTTAGATAGACTTATCACTATTACTTTACCTCGCGTACGTGACTTCCGTGGCTTAAATCCAAAATCGTTTGATGGAACTGGAAACTATAGCATGGGTATCCAAGAGCAATTAGTTTTCCCTGAAATTGATTTTGATAAGACTGATGGAATTCGTGGATTGGATATTTGTATCACTACAAGTGCGAAGACCGATGAAGAAGCGAAGGCTTTATTAGAAGCTTTCAACTTCCCTTTAAAAGATAAACAGAAAGAAGGGTAATATTGTGGCTAAAAAATCTATGATCGCCCGTGAGAAAAAGCGTGAGAAACTTGTTGCTAAGTTTGAATCACGTAGGAACGAACTAAAAGTTTTAATTAAGTCTTCTCAGGACTTTGATGTTATTATGGATGCTCAAGCTAAGCTTAGAAAGCTTCCTATCAACTCAAGCCCTGTAAGACATAGCACTCGTTGCCAGCAATGTGGCCGACCTCACGCTGTATATCGCAAATTCAAGCTTTGCAGAATTTGCTTAAGACAGCAACTGATGACAGGTAATGTCACAGGTGGGCGTAAATCTAGCTGGTAAGTTTTATTCTATGGAGAACAACTGTGAGTATGCATGACCCTGTTGCTGACATGTTGACTAGAATTCGTAATGGTCAGCAAGCAAAACACCAGAGTGTTACCCTAAATTCCTCTAAGTTAAAAGAAGAGATTGCTAGGGTACTAAAAGAAGAAGG
Organism: uncultured Francisellaceae bacterium; assembly: GCA_964433995.1. Taxonomy (GTDB): domain Bacteria; phylum Pseudomonadota; class Gammaproteobacteria; order Berkiellales; family Berkiellaceae; genus CADEEZ01. The sequence goes on from CAYSTH010000223.1 coordinate 2,090, forward strand.
TTATATATTAGATTATAATGTGCAGCTTCTTGAGAACAATTTCAAAAAATTAACAATTGATTTGAAATATTATCATGGCAAGCCTGTTATTGAGCGCATTATGCGTATCAGCCGTCCTGGGTTAAGAGTATATAAATCTTCTAAAGAATTACGCCCAGTACCTGGTTTTGGACTTTCTATTTTGTCAACTTCTAAAGGAGTTATGACAAGTATAGCAGCCAAAAAAAACGGGTGTTGGTGGCGAAGTAATTTGTGAAGTGGCTTAAAGCTTAAGAGGATTGATATGTCTAGAGTTGCAAAAGCGCCCATTTTCGGTAGAATCTTTAAATGCCATAACCGTTCCTTAAAAAAATCAATCCAGCTTCACGAGCGCCTTCGGCTAGTGCCTTTACACGA
>CAYSTH010000224.1:0-2453 GCA_964433995.1 uncultured Francisellaceae bacterium
CATTTGCTGAATCATTAGATCGTATACCAGAATTAAAAGGAATGAGCTCTTCTTTTATCATGTCTTCTAGACTGCTTATTTCATCTATTGCAGTTGCTTTAACAGGAGTATTTTTTGATGGCTCAATGCTACCAGTTGCCTTTGTTAATGGTTTTGCGGTAAGTATAGCGGTATTGTTATATTTTATGATGCAAAAAAGACAGCAATCTAAAACTGAATCTACTGAAGTTGCTTTTAATTAACCATTAGGATTTAAATTTATTCATGATCCGAATAGTGATATTTTTTGTATTATTATTTTTGACAATAACAGCTTCAGCTAAAACCATTATAGGTAAAGTCATTAAAGTATCTGATGGTGATACTATTGTGATTCAAACTTCTAAAAATAAAAAAATAAAAATAAGATTAGCTAAAATAGATGCACCTGAGTTAGCTCAGCCGCATGGTAAAGCTGCACATATTGCACTTAATCAGCTGCTTATTTCTCAGGCTGTTTCAATAGAATATAAAAATAAAGACAGATATCAACGTATAGTTGGTCAAGTTTATCTAAACGATATAGACGTGGGTGCTAAAATGGTTAGCCAAGGCCATGCTTGGGTATATCGGCAATATTCTGATGATATCTATTTATATTGTTTAGAATATTGGGCCAGATTTACCCAAAAAGGATTATGGGCCTTACCTGAAAATGAGCGCATGCCACCTTGGGAGTGGCGTCGCAATAATGGTACTTACCGTACTAAAAGCAAGAAAGTCTTCTTTTTTTAGTTTTGGACTTTGTTTTGATAACAATATCTTCTTTGCTTTTATCTGTATCTAATTCTATGGTGTTAGATAGAACGTCATTTTGCAAAAAAGTAAAATGAAGATATTCTTCATTCATTTTTTCAGGTTTTGAATACAATCCAACAATTTCCAAATAATGTTTTTTTAACATAGATATATTTTTTGTGTTTTGTGGTATATCTAAGACTAAACTTTCTACGGCTTCTTTTTCTTGTGCATTTCCGACAAAATTTTTGCTGATGTGTTCAATTCTTTTTTTCAATACTTTAATATTGTCGTTTAATTTATCTAGGTTTTCACCTGACTTTAATATATTTGAATGCACAGATTTTTCTAATGCCAGAGTAGGTGTTTCAGTGTAAGCTTTTAATAGTTTTGTTGTATCTTTTAAGAGGCCAGATACTACTACTAGCTCTTGGCTTATTTGATAACGTAAAACTGATAACTTTATTTTATAAGGATCGTTATCCATATTGACTCCAAAATTTATATATTAATAATAGAAATTAATGAAACTTAAAATCTCAATATAGACAAATGGCTAAATTATTGTAAAAAATAATATACCATTGGTCGGAAACTGATAAATGACTTGCTAAGAAAATATACAGAGGGATCCGTATGAGTGATAATCAAGAGTTGATGGCCATTATTCAAAATAAAGAAACCCCCGATCTTTCATAGTGGCTGGTTGAGAAAAAATATACCTTATTACATTTAGCCACCTCAAAACATAAAGCTAAATTTATCTATGAACTCGTTAGAAATAATAATAGATTTATTTCTATAGAATTATTAGAAAAAGTAATATATGAGGCTATCAGTTTGTCTAATAGTACGATTGTCATCAAGCTGATTAATGCTGCGCTACCTGAAAGTAAAATGTATCTAGTTAAAAAAACGCTTGAGCACATGCTAGCACTAGATATGGCAGATATGCTATATAAGTCAATAAAATCATTTCCATATATGTGGGGTAAATCATCTGAGTCATGTGCCCATTATGTATCTCAAATTTTAGGAACATTTTTCTTTAAAAAACACATAGATGGACTTAAGTTTATTTTAAAAAAAAATATTTCTGATGTAGATATTAATTTTTATTGTAGACGTGCTGCAAAAGATAATGAACTTGATATGGTCGAAATTTTTATTTCGAGCTATGCAGAAAAACTTGAACCAATGACCAAAGGTGTCGTACTAATGAACCTTGCACGTTTTGGTCAAGCAGCTATGTTATTATTATTTTTTAATAAAATAAAATTTACTGATCACGATTATTTGGAAAGAGCCTTAGTCAAGGCAGTCAGAGAAGGTCACGTGCCATCTGTTGAGCATATATTATCTCAGCCTATTGAATGGACAGAAGCCTTAACAGAAAGAGCTATTGATAAAGCGCTCACATATAAGCAAGATAATTGTTTATTGAAAATTATTCCGCACAAAATTAAGCTATTTTCAGCGGAGAGTCTGCAAAATCTAGTATTAGATGCCTGTACAAATGGCTGTATGAAATCAGTTGATTTATTATTAGATAAATACCCTAATAAAATTTGGAGTAAAACCAAAGGTGAGTTGTTATTAATACTAACCAAAAATGACAATAAAGAATATGTTCAAAAGTTAATCCCCAGTAAACAAACCAAAATTAAATCTCCTTA
>CAYSTH010000225.1:0-2445 GCA_964433995.1 uncultured Francisellaceae bacterium
ATTAAATTCTATGTCTGTACAGCTGTCCACCAATATGCCTCAGCAATCTGTTCAGACCAATTATTTATCGCACTCTAATTATTTAAAACTTACACATGGAGTACTTACGGTAGAAGATATCTATAAAATATTTTCTTCTAATAGCATTACCTGGTTTATTGCAATGGAAAAACATGATTTGCTTAGTAAAGCCATACAAGTTTACATGAAATCTAATCTAAAAATAAGTTTGCTTTGGAGTCCAACTGAAGAGCAACTTCTTATCTTAAAAAATACAGCGGAAGGTAGGCGAACTTTAGGGTTATGGGTACTCTGTGAAATAAAATATAATTATAAAAATAAGCTGAAGTTAGAAAACTATAATTATATACAAAAGCTAATTGATGTATATGATGCTGATTTATTGGTTATGGATGAAGAGAATAACACTATTTTACATTATGCTGTTACTGATTTAACGTTTTGTGCTTTAGAGTTGGTTGCGTTTTTAATTAATAAAAATAAAACATTAATGGCGCAAATAAACGTAAGAAATGAAACAGCATTACATATTGCTATCAAAGTTGATAATTATGAAGCATGCGTTAAGCTTTGCGAAAGTGGGGTAAATCTTAATGCTCAGGGCGCAGGGGGAGGTACCCCACTTCATTATTCCCTATCGCCGCCGAAAATTAAAATAATTAGGTATTTGCTTAATCTAAAAGTAAATCTTTTACTATTAGATGAAATAAATGCACCCGCTTTTTTTTATATCACTAGAAACATGGAAATTCCTTTAGATATTTTTGAAACAATAGTTAAAAAATCCAAAGAGCAGGGTATTGATTTTAATACGATGCGGTTTTCTGCTTTTATTGGTGATTTTGTCTGTATGGCATATAAAAGTGGTATTCCAAATGCGCAATGGCTTTTTGATAGACTTCAGGTACTAGCTAGGGCCGGTACGAATTTCAACCAGATAGTTTCATTTGAAAGAGAATGGGCCTTATCTATTGAAGCTAAATCGCCTGGTTTTTTTAAAACGGAATGTAAAAGCAATTATATTTTTGCTGCTAGCATAAAAAGTATAATTGCTTTGATGCTAAATGATAAACTCATGGACCTACTCGACCAAACAACCTCTATTAATCCAACAGTTTCTTTAAGTGAAACACCGCAAATTTTTTTTGCTAAATCAGTTAATCAGGCTAGTTCAAGCAAGGGGGATATATTGGTTCAGGACTGTGATGAGGAAGGACAAACGTTTACACCATCCTGAAAATGATATTGGGGCAAGTCTTTTGTTCAGTGGTATTTCATTTCGATAATATTAATTTGATGAAATACCATTGAACAAGTCTCTTAATTAGCTTTAACTAATCAAAACTTTAACTCCAGGATGTTTTTTTACCCAATTAGCTACGTATTCAATATAATTATTTTTACCAACAGCAACACATCCTCTTGTAGAGCTGGGTAAGTTATTTAACCAACGAAATAAAATCGGTGATTGAGTAGGGCCATGAATACCTACATCCCTACCTGTATATCCTGAGGCTAATTGCTTTGAGGTAGGGTAGAGAATAGGAATAAACACATTATATTGTTTGGATTTCCTTGGATAAGCTAATCCGTATAATCCGGTAGGTGTCTTATTGTCACCCATTTGCTTTTTGCCCATGCCATTGTAACCTAAAGCAACCTTAAATGACTTAATAACATTACCATGTTGGCATATATTTAAGATTCGTTTTATGGAGATTATATTAATTCCATTTTCAAGTGGGCAGGTCTCTGTGTTAGCAAGTAAAATAGGGGAGCATAAACTAGAAAATATCAATAGGATTGTTTTTAATTTCATATATGAAGATAAATATTAACAAGAATGGCCTATAATTATCCCATTATATTAACTTTGTTCCTAGATTTTTAGGGAAAAATTTTATCGCCAGCCTAAGTTTATTTATCTATCAATTAGTTATGCTCTAGCCAGGCGTCAAATATATCTAAGGCAGGCTTAAACCAAGGGGTAAATTGTTCGGGTGATTTTTTTAACCAAGCATAGACTTCGGGCAAAGTTACCCATTTTGCTGCATTAACCTCGCTTTCATTAAAAGGAATAGCTTCATAGTCTGTGGTACCTACTAATACGGAGTCTAGTTCATTTTCAAAGAAACCATGATCTAATACAGCAACATAATGAAACTGGCCAATTAAAGTTAAAGTCGATTTTATACCCATCTCTTCTACCAAACGGCGTTCTCCAGCAGGGATAATGCCTTCTTTAGGCAAAGGATGAGAGCAGCAAGTATTTGTCCAAAGTCCTCCACAATGATATTTAGAGAACTGTCGTTGTTGTAATAATATCTCAATTTGACCTTTATTCTCTCTATGAATAATTACCGAAAAAGCTCTATGCAACATTGCAAATTTATGCGCTGCCATTTTATCCATCGTACCGATAGC
>CAYSTH010000226.1:0-2442 GCA_964433995.1 uncultured Francisellaceae bacterium
AAAAAGTAATAGAAGCATATAAATAAAATAAGTTATGAATGATTCTGAATATATCCTGAAAACATTTGAACTTGCGCGGAAAGGAATAGGTTTTGTTAGTCCTAATCCACTTGTCGGCGCAATTTTGGTAAAAAATAATAAAATTATTGGTCAAGGATTCCATGAGCAGTATGGTGGCAATCATGCTGAAATTAATGCTATTGAATCCGCATCAGAATCGGTGGAAGGGGCAACTCTTTATTGCAACTTAGAGCCGTGTTGCCATACCAACAAGCAGACTCCTCCCTGTGCTCAGCGTATTATTAAAGAAAAAATTGCGCGCGTTGTTGTTTGTAATAAAGATCCTAATCCCCAAGTAAACGGTAAAGGTTTTTTATTGTTGCAAGAAGCCGGCATTGAAGTTGTTCAAGGAGTGCTTGAGGATGAAGGAAAAGAACTCAATGAAATTTTTTTTACTAATCAGGAAAAGAAACGTCCATTTATTCATATAAAATATGCTCAGACTTTAGATGGGAATATTGCCTCAATCACGGGAGATTCTAAATGGATTTCTCATACAAAATCACGTGAAGTTGCACACTATCTCCGTTTACAGAATGATGCAATTCTTGTTGGAGTTAAAACAATTATTGCTGATAATCCGGCATTAACTATTCGTTTGATAGATTCATATAAAAAATGTCCGTGGCGCGTAGTTTTGGGGTCACTTGCATCGATTAAACTTACCCATGAAGTATTATCTGATGAATATAGAGAAAAAACAATTTTGGTAACTTCTGATCGAGATTTTTTTAATTTTAAAAAAAAAGTTGAATTGATTACGCAACAGGGTGTTAAAGTAATCGCTCTTGCAGCCGATGATTCAGGTTTTATAAATCTGAACAATTTGTCTCAAACCTTAATGGATTTAAAAATTAGATCGGTATTAGTAGAAGGTGGAAGTCAGACAATTACTGCTTTTATTAAGGCTGGACTTTACGATCGGGTTTCAATTTTTATTGCGCCCAAAATTTTAGGCAATGGCTTACCTGCTCTTGGATCTCTTCATATTGATTCTATTGCAAGAGCTCAAGAGTTTGATGAAATCAGTTATCAGATTATTGAAAACAATATTCTTTTTTCAGCAAAACCCAAAATCAAATAAGGACTTTCAAAAATGTTTACCGGGTTAGTTAGTGAAGTTGGAAAAATAATTAATATAATTCCTAATCAGGAAGGCAAAATTTTTACTATTCATACTGATAAGCTCATAAATGAAATTTCTTTGGGTGATTCCGTATCAGTCAATGGCGTTTGTTTGACCGTTTTTTCTAAGGAGGCTTCTTCTTTTTGCGTTCAAGCTGTTCATGTAACATTGCAAAAAACAAATTTAGGCAAGATCGGCATTCATAATTTTGTTAATTTAGAACTAGCTCTGAGGCTTTCTGATCGTCTTGGAGGGCATTTTGTTCAGGGACATGTTAATGGTGTTGGGTTTATACGAGATATAAAAGCAACAGGGAATAATTATTATATAGAAATAGAAATCCCCGCGGATCTGCGGCATTATCTTCTGCAAGAGGGGTCAATAGCAATTGATGGAATTAGCCTAACTATTGCTGCTGTTGGCGATCAGGGAGTTGCAGTATCTATTATTCCCCACACTTATTTGACGACCAGTTTGAGCACAAAAAAAATAGGTGATTCGGTCAATATAGAGATTGACATTCTTGCCAAATATGTTGAGCTTTTGACTGAGAAAAAAGCTTCTCATAAAACTCTGGGAATAAGTCGAGAATGGCTATCTCAGCAAGGCTATTAAGCAAAAAAAACGAGAGAATAAGTAATGAAGTTTGATTCTATTGAGAGTGCTTTAATTGACATAAAAAACGGTAAAATGGTAATTGTTGTAGATGATGAGAACCGTGAAAATGAAGGAGATCTCATCCTTTCTGCTCACTATGCAACTCCTGAAATTATCAATACGATGATCCGACTAAGTAGTGGACTTGTTTGTGTGCCCATGTCTGAAAGTTTGGCAAAAAAATTGAATCTTTCACCAATGGTTCAAACAAATACAGCACATTTTAATGTTAATTTTACGATTTCAATCGATGCAGCACACGGAATTTCTACCGGTGCCAGCGTTGCAGATAAAGCACATACCATAAAACTTTTGATTCAAGAAAACGTCCAAGCGCATGATTTTGTGAGTCCTGGTCATATATTTCCCCTGGTTGCTCAATCGGGTGGTGTTTTGCAGAGGGCAGGCCATACCGAAGCAGCGGTAGATTTAATGCAACTTGCGGGCCTATCACCGGTTGCACTTATAACCGAAGTGGTCAATTCTGATGGAAGTATGGCTCGTTTACCGGAGCTCTACCAGCTGTCACAAAAAATGAATATTAAAATAATATCAATTAAAGATTTGATTACCTATCGATATAGTCAAGAACAGATTAT
>CAYSTH010000227.1:0-2412 GCA_964433995.1 uncultured Francisellaceae bacterium
ATGAATTAGAAGATAAACTCGAATCTGTATTCGGATGAATATGAAATACTTTATTACTCAGCCAAGGGGTAAAGGTTAGCGCAATCGCTAGTGAAATCAACATGCCCATTGAGGCATTAATGGGTATTGGGCTCATGTAAGGCCCCATGAGGCCACTGACAAAAGCCATAGGTAATAAAGCTGCAATCACAGTGAAAGTTGCTAAGATAGTAGGAGGGCCAACCTCATCAACTGCGAGAGTAATGGCTTCAATCTTGCTAGTGTTTTCAATTTTAAGGTGGCGGTGAATGTTTTCTACTATAACAATGGCATCATCAACCAATATGCCAATTGAAAATATCAAAGCAAATAAAGAGACGCGATTAATCGTAAAGCCCCAAGCCCAAGAGGCGAATAGCGTGATAGATAAAGTGAGAATAATGGCACTCCCTACCACAAATGCTTCACGTCGACCTAAAGCAAATAAAACCAAAATAACGACTGAGAGAGTTGCAAAGAACAGTTTATGAATGAGTTTAGATGCTTTTTCATCTGCTGTTTGACCATAATTTCGAGTAACAGATATGTCTACACCATCAGGGATAAGATGACCCTTTAATATTTCAACTTGTTTGAGAATCTGATTTGATATGTCTACCGCATTTTCTCCCGGTTTTTTTGTGATCGTTAGGGTAACAGCAGGCACCCTATCTTGAGGACTATTTGAGGCACTATGCCAAACATACTTTTGATTTTCAGCAGGCCCGTCATTAATTGTGGCGACATCTTCTAAATAGACTGGATTTCCTTTATGTATTCCGACCACCAACTCTCCTAAATCATGAGGTGAGGACAAAAACTCACCAGCCTGAATAGGGATGTAAGTATTGTCGTGAGTGATACCTTGAGCGTGTAGTGAATGATTATTAGAAACGAGGGCACGTTTTAATTCTGTAATAGACAGTCCTCTTGCTGCTAGTTTTTGAGGATCTAATAGGACTTGGGTAATTTTTTCAGGTCCACCAATGGTTTCGATATCACGTGTGCCTTTAACACGTTTCAGCTCTGTTTCTAGCGTGTGAGCAATTTGTTTTAATTCAAAAGCACCAAGTTGAGGGTTTTTCGTAGATAAAGTGAGTGCAACAATCGGAACATCATCGATGCCTTTTGGTTTAATTAAAACAGGCAAATGACCAAAATTTTCAGGACGCCAATTTTGATTAGAATAAATAGCATTATATAATCGAACTAAGGCATCTACTCTAGGTACGCCAACTTTATATTGAACCGTAAGTGTGGCCATGCCAGGCTGAGAAACAGAATAAAGATGCTCCACCTCATTAATTTCGCCGAGAATTTTTTCCATAGGCGTGGCAATTAAGTTTTCTAGTTGAGCTGCTGAAGCACCAGGGAAGGGGATAAAAATATTTGCCATAGTGACATTTATTTGAGGCTCTTCTTCACGAGGGGTAATAACAACGGCAAATATCCCCATACATATGCCCACAAGAGCAAGCAAAAGCGTTAATTGCGATTGTTGAAAATAAGAGGCTATTTTTCCTGAAAATCCAACGGATTGGCTTGACGCTTTCATAATTATATCTTTTTAGGATGGTTGATGGTTATATTGGCCTGTATAGGGTCAAGGGCAATTTCTTCTCCCTCTTCTAACCCTGATAACACTTCGATTTTATCTTTAAATTTTGCCCCTAAACGGATTTGCCTAATGAACAAAGAGAACAGTTAAACCAAGCTGAAGCAAAATTGTTAGAAACACAAGCAAATTTTGATGCAGAAACTAAAGAATTTCAACGCATAGATGAAATCTATAAAAAAAATATTGTCTCTAAATCTGATTGGGATAAAGCGAATGCGCGTTTAAATATTGCTAAAGCTCAAGTTTCTTCTGCTGAAGCTAACCTCAAAAATGCAAAAGAACAATTAAGCTACACCAATATTCGCGCACCATATAGTGGTGTGGTAAGCGCTCGCCATGTAGAACTAGGTGAAGCAGTACAACCTGGTAGCCCTTTAATGTCTGGATTTGATCCTTCTGCTATGCGAATAGTGGTTTCTTTGCCTCAAACAATCGCTAGTACTGTAAGAAAATTAAATAAAGCACAAATCCTGAACATAAATAATCAAGAAATTATACCTAATAATATTATCGTCTATCCAGTAGCAGATGCTAATACAGGCACAGTAAAAACACGACTTATCTTAGATGCGGATGCTTCAAAACTATTACACCCAGGCGAATATGTTAAAGTGGGTTTCACTTTGGGAGAAGCAAAAAGACTACTTATTCCTATACAAAGCGTTGTACATCATTCAGAAGTCAGTGGTGTTTATGTAGTTAAAAACAAGCTCTTGAATCTAAGGCAAATCCGTTTAGGGGCAAAATTTAAAGATAAAATCGAAGTGTTATCAGGG
>CAYSTH010000228.1:0-2390 GCA_964433995.1 uncultured Francisellaceae bacterium
TTCTACTGATACTCAGCTTCATGCAAGAGATGTGATAAAAAATAGCTTAGATTCACAATATACGGTTGCTCTTAATCTAGCACCTGCTACGCCAAGTTGGTTTAGCAAAATAGGGGCAGAGCCTATGAAACAAGGCTTGGATTTAAGGGGGGGAGTTCATTTTCTTTTAGAAGTCGATGTGGATAGCGTCATTAGCCGACATTATGAAAGTATAATGAAAAATCTAAGCCAAAAACTTCGCGAAGAGGGTATTCGTTATTCAGGAATACGTTATCTTGCTGAAAAAGGGGTAAATGTTGGTTTTCGTGATGATGCCACTATGGATAATTCCTATGCTATTCTTAAAAGCGAATTTCCTAATTACACTATTACTAAGTCAGAAGCGACCCATTCATTGTTAATTTCTTTATCTGCGACGGAGCTTAATACCCTAAGGCAAACAACGATTGAGCAAACGATGAGTATTTTGCGTAATCGTGTAAATGAGCTTGGTGTTGGTGAGGCAGTGGTTCAACAACAGGGGGCTACTCGAATTGGAGTTGATTTACCTGGTATTCAAGATGCGGCACGCGCTAAGCAAATCCTAGGCGGAACAGCAACTTTACAATTTTACCTTGTTGACCAAGATAATGATGCACAAGTTGCAAAACAAACAGGTGTTGTACCTCTTAATTCCAAACTTTATATGATGGATGGTGCTCCTATCCTATTAAAACGCCAAGTTGTTTTAAGCGGAGATTCAATTACTAGTGCTGTGTCTAGCTTTGATCAACAGTCTGCTACACCTTCTGTGCAAATCCAGTTAGGTGGTGGAGGAGAAAGTCTATTTACCAAAGCGACTAGAGAAAATATTGGTAAAAGAATGGCAATTGTTTATGTGGAAACCAAAGCAGATAGCCAAGTCGTTAATGGAGTTGAAAAGCGTAAAACACATCGTGAAGAGCGAGTGATTTCAGCGCCTGTAATTCAAAATGCATTGGGCAACAATTTCCAAATCACAGGTCTAAGTGACAGTAAAGAAGCTTCTAACCTAGCTTTATTATTACGTGCAGGCGCTTTACCTACTGTGATTTATCCTGTGGAAGAGCGCACAGTGGGGCCTTCTTTAGGTAAGGAAAATATTCATCGTGGAATGGTTTCTTTGGCTGTTGGTATGGGGTTGATTCTCGTATTAATGCTTATCTACTACCATTTCTTTGGTTTAGTAGCCAATATCGCTTTATTTTTAAATGTTATTTTATTGGCCGCTTTAATGTCCATTATTGGGGCAACCTTAACGCTTCCAGGTATTGCTGGTTTTGTTTTAACAGTAGGTATGGCAGTCGATGCCAATGTTTTAATTTATGAGCGAATACGTGAAGAATTAAGACAAGGTATGTCACCTCAGGCAGCAGTTTATGCAGGCTATGATAGAGCCTTTTCAACTATTATCGATGCAAACTTAACGACGCTAATTGTAGGGATTATCCTTTTTGCAATAGGGACTGGGCCTGTGCGTGGTTTTGCTATTATTCTTTGTTTAGGCCTAGTTACTTCCATGGTTACTTCGATTACTTATACAAGAGCAATCGTGAATTGGTATTATGGTGGCCGTAACGTTAAAAAATTATCAATTGGTATTTAAGGGCAGAAACGATGGAATTTTTTAATCCAAATTCAAAAATAGATTTTATGGGTGCTCGCAAATGGACAGCTGTCTTATCTATACTCATTTTTGTCCTATCCATTGGGGCTTTATGCGTAAATGGTCTAAAATGGGGTCTCGATTTTACTGGTGGTACGCAAATCGAAGTTAGTTTTCCGAACGCAGCTAATTTAGAAAAAATTCGAGATGATTTATATAAGGCGGGTTTTAAAGAAGCTCAGGTAATTAGTTATGGTACCTCTAGAGATGTACTTATCTCTATTGCACCAAGAACAGATATAGAACAATCGGATTTAGTAAATAAAGTAATGGAGCAGTTGCCGGGTGCCACTAAACAACGAGTTGATTTTGTTGGACCTCAAGTAGGGCAGGAGTTAGCTACTAAAGGTGCTTTAGCTATTATTGTGTCTTTATTGGCAACCATGTTATATATTGCAATGCGATTCGAATACCGTTTAGCCGTAAGTTCGGCTGTAGCTTTAATTCATGATCCTATATTAATCTTAGGTGTTTTCGCCTTTTTTGGGGTGGAGTTTGATTTAAAGGCCTTAGCCGGTTTGCTTGCGGTAATAGGTTATTCCCTAAATGATACGATTGTTGTTTTTGATAGAGTTAGAGAGAATTTTGTTAAAATTAGACGTTCCTCTCCTTTAGAAATTATGAATATTTCAATTAACCAAACTCTTTCTAGAACAATTATGACATCAGTTTTAACCTTGTTTGTTGTGGTTGCTTTATTTGTTTA
>CAYSTH010000229.1:0-2369 GCA_964433995.1 uncultured Francisellaceae bacterium
ATATTTTTGTTTCTTTGCATGCCGACAGCCAACCAAATGGTCAAAATGCCAAAGGCGCTTCGGTTTATATTTTATCTGATAAAGGTGCGAGTAGTGAGGCAGCCAGATGGTTGGCCGATAGAGAAAATAAAGCCGATTGGATAGGTGGTGCTAAATTAGAAGATAAAAACCCGACATTAGCATCTGTGCTATTAGACCTGTCTCAAACCATTAGCCAAGAATCTAGTGAAGAGCTGGGAGACAATGTATTGTCTTCTTTGGGACGATTTGCTAGCTTACACAAAAAAAATATCGAGAAAGCCGCTTTTGTGGTCTTAAAATCGCCAGATATTCCCTCTATTTTGGTAGAACTAGAATTTTTATCTAATCACGATGGTGAATTAAGATTACGTCAACCAGAATATCAACAGAAATTAGCCGAAGGTGTGTTTAGCGGGCTAAAGGATTATTTTTCAAAACGGACATTGCCCCCTGCACATCCTCATGCAAATGAAATAGGGCAGGGATTAGATGTTGCCAGTTTTAAATAATTATCGTCCCATTCAAATACTGCCTGCTAAATTAGCAAATCAAATAGCAGCAGGTGAAGTGATTGAGAGGCCCGCTTCTTGTATCAAAGAACTGCTAGAAAATAGCCTAGATGCGGGTGCCACTGAAATTAGAATTGATATTGATGCAGGTGGCATGCGTCAAATCATCGTCACAGATAATGGTGTCGGCATCACAAAAGAAGATTTGCCTTTAACAATAGCCCCTCATGCCACCAGTAAAATCCGCGAACAACAAGATTTGTTTCATTTACTCACCTTGGGTTTTAGAGGCGAAGCGTTAGCCAGTATTCAGGCTGTGAGCAAAGTTGAGGTGATATCAAAAAGACCCGATGCTGGGGCCAAAGCCTATCTTTTGAAAGCGTATGATCAAAATTCGATATCAGAAGCATATTTTTCAGGAAAGCATGGCACAACGATTACCATTAAAGATTTATTTTATAATGTACCCGCGCGAAAAAAATTTTTAAAATCTGCCAAAACAGAATATTTACATATCGAAAGCTTAGTGACAGCATTAGCCCTGTCTCGCCCTGAGGTAGCTATTTATTTTTCACATAATCAAAAGTCAGTGTATCACTTACCACAAGCATTGACGCCTGAACAATTGCAAAACAGAGTCACTAAGCTATTGGGTAAACGTTTTATTGATCATGCTATTGAGCTGAATGTTGAAAAAACAGGATTAAAATTAAAAGGCTTTTTAGGGCTGCCTGAAACGTTTTCACGAACCAATCAGCAACAGTTTTTTTATATTAATGGTCGACTGATAAAAGATAAGCTGATCACCCATGCGATCAAAAGCTTTTTCCAAGAAAAGCAATTATTGGGTGCCGGTATGTATCCGGCTTATGTTTTATATTTTGCCCTTCACCCTGAAGATGTCGATGTGAATGTGCACCCCACCAAACATGAAGTACGTTTTCATGAGCCTAGATTAATTCATGATTTTATTACCTCATCATTAGCATCAGTCATAAAACAAACGGGCTTAATTTCAGAGACAGAAGAATATACTGAAATCTTTCCAGAGCAATATAAGCCAGAAATTCGAAAAGCCTTTCAATCTAATGTCAGTACATCTTCAACTTTAAATAAATTAGATAGAGATTGGCAACATCAAGAAAAAGATTCAGAAGTCAAACCAGCATTATTAAAACAGTTCAATGCACCTAGTTATAGTCCAATACCTGAAAAGAGTGATGCATCAATTGATTTTATTAAAATCGGTCATTATTTAATTTTAGGCGAAAGCATAGAGCAACCTGAAAAAGGTAAAATCATTGATTTGAATGCAGGACAATCTGATTTGTTAGGCTATTTTTTAGCAGAACAACAGCACGTTTGGTTTGTGGCTAAGCCGATATTATTGTCTTTCACCATTGAAACACCTCATACTGAACAATGGCTTTGGCCTGAGAGGCAACATTATTTTGCCAGTTACTTTGGATTCATTTATCACTTTAAACAAAAAAATGAATTATTCGTCACACATGTTCCGCATATTTTAAAATATATGACACACCAACAAAGACTCGAGAGTCTACAGGCGTTATTTAATCAGGCTTTACATAATGGTGAGCAAGAATGGAAAAAAGCCATCATTGCTTTTTTCCCGAGTTTATTTTTGAGTCGATTGCCATTAGTAGAATGGTCTGAACAAAAAAATATTTTAAACATGCTAGATAATCAAAATTTTACTAAACTACTTCAGGTTGAAGACATAAAAAGTATTTTTGATTTCTGAGAAGGTGTAGGGTCACCACAAATATTAGGCAGGAGAGTTTATTGCTCATGAATGCAGAAAATAAAAATTACATC
>CAYSTH010000230.1:0-2364 GCA_964433995.1 uncultured Francisellaceae bacterium
AGCGCCTATGGCATCAATGTCAGCACCGGGCCAATCCCCATCACTCCTTTCCTTAATATCAACTATTTTGACGTATCTGAATACATCTGTTTTTTTTACATACTTCGAAATATCTAATTTAGATATTCCACCTCCGGTTCTTCCAATAGATATCCACTCAACACCATTCTTAGAAATGTAAACATCTACCGGTTCAATCGAGGGACCTATTTCCAAAATAAACAAATCATATCCGTTGATATCATACAGAATATTATCCGTGAATTTTACTATCAACTCACCTCCATATCCTAATGTGGTATAATTTTTATCATTTTTCTCGTCATAATCCGGGATGTTAAGGGCCTTGTCTGGATTACCAGCTTCCTTTACAGGTGCAGGTTTACCCACAGTAAATGAAACCACCTCATCGGCAAAAGAAATATCTCCAAATGGAAAAAATAATCGTCCACCGTGCCCATCTGCATAAGTTCTTCCAATCTGAGCAAAATTTGTACTTGAGAACACTATCATAATAATAATCGTGATCATTACTCCTTTTATGTTACTTGCTATCATTATTTATTATTGTTTGCTTTTTTGTTTATCAGTGCGGTCCATTAATAAATATTTCAGTTGGCTCCAAGCTTCTTTGCTGAGATCTGTCAGCGTTGTCGTTATGCAAGGTTGTCGACAGAGACAAAATTAGAAGAAGATTTTTTTATTTCCTTTTGGCTAACAAATTACTTTCACGGTTGTTGTACACCGTGACCTTCTACACTTTTAATTTTTTAGGGTTTCGTCTTGGATCGAACAATGTCACAATCTTTACATTGTCATTCGGTGTCTCATAATAAATAACTGTATGTTTTGTTAAACAGACCGTCTTACGTTCTTTCTCTTATTAGTCGTAGGAAAAAGTCTTGGGTTAATAGAGATAAGTCTGAGTCTATGATCTATTTTTTGACAAAGTTTCGAACTTCCTTTTCTGCCCATTTACTTAGATGGTAGTCAAGAATATTTTATAGGTCGAGGGTGGCCCAATCTGACCACAGAATTCTATAACCACTTCTCATATAACTTTTTAACCTCCTTGTGCGGTTTTAGTCTGCCTGCTTTAATGTCAGCCAGTCCCTTGTCTATTGCGGTCTTTTCTTCTTCTGAAATTTGATCCCACCGTTCAATTTTTAAACGACTGTTCTTTAACATTTTCAGCCGTTCTATTGAAGTCTCGTCTTTTAGTGTTGTCACCCACTTGATAATGTCAAGCTTATCCTTTTCAAAATTCAAGTTCTTTACTTTTGCTTTCATTGTGTTACAATTTAGCAATTTTTTGTCGGTCTTGCCACTGCACACAACGCTAGTATATAAAACGTGGCGGCACTCCAAGTTAATAAAAAACAAATCAAAGTGCCGCCATGTTTTATATACTTTTGTTGGTGGCTGTGTGGCCTTCTCCTCACTTCATTGATAAGTGTATATTCTTCTGTCATTTGAATTAGCAACATCTTTATTAGTTCCACTGGTTACTCACGTATTAAATTAACAGGATTAGTCATCGTTATTTTGCTGATCCCAAAAGTAATTGTTAAAAGGGCCAGACTAAATACTCCAATTGCAGTCCAAGTAAAAACTGCCGCGCTTAACTCTTGCTTAAGCGGGAATGTTGCTAACCAATGATTCATCAAAAATATTGTCAATGGTGTTATAACTACAAAAGAAATCAGTATTAACAGTAGGTATTCTTTTGAAAAGAGTGTAATAATTGATCCGAAACTGGCACCTACAATCCTTCTTACCCCAATTTCCTTCTTTCGTTGCGAAATAGCCAGAGAGCATAGACCAAATAAGCCAAGGCACGAAATTACTATTGTAAGAGAACTAAAGGTGATGAAAAGTGTAAGTGCCTTATTTTCGTTTATATATTGAGCGGCTATGTCTTCGTCCAGGTAATGATAAACCAAGGGTTGGTCACTAAAATGCTCTGCCCATTTATTCTTTATTAATTCAAGTTGCTTTGTCAAGGGATAAGTCTTATCAAAACGAACGAGCGTATTAATAATTTCCTTATTATTAAGTACAAAGAAATGTGGCTCGATTGGCTTATGAAGTGATGAGAAATGAAAATCTTTAATGACACCAATTACATTTGCTTCTTGTCCTTCCCATTGAATTTTTTCGACAAGTGGATTTTCCCAGCCCCAAAGTCTTACAAAGGCTTCGTTCACAATTACAGAATTATTCTCATTACCTTCAAAATTTCTTCCTTGAATTAATTTGATATCTAGTGTAGGTAAATAGTCTTCATCGACCCAGGAGAAATTGATAATCTTTGCTTCACCGTCAACCTTTGTTCTAAGATTCACTTTATTCGGTGTCTCCCCA
>CAYSTH010000231.1:0-2325 GCA_964433995.1 uncultured Francisellaceae bacterium
TTTTTTTGGGGTAAGATCAGCCCTTAAAAAAATGGGTTTACTTGAAGGTTATTTAAGAAGAACAAATTACTATCTCATTATCATGAAAAAAATCAAAGGTGATATCCCAGATATTAATGATCTTGAAAGTGCTCAACCTAGTTTTAATGCCATTAGAGATTGTCATCGTAAAAATATTGCACATTTTGATACCCATACTCATAATTTTTTACAACGCAAAAAGAAAAATCAAGAACTAAAAAGCACAGCAATAGACTTTGGGGCAAGTCAAAATGCCACCTTTTTTAATATTTTTCTTGATAGTTATTTTTATGTCAACAGGCAACTCAAAAACCCTGACTATCGTTCCATTTTGCCTAAACTATTTATTCATGATTTTTTTTAATTACGCAAAAAAAAAATATCTTCGAAGTTTTCATGACCATTGTATGGTGGAGCGTGATTATTTATGGTGCACTATACGGCATTCCAACCCTAAACCTGCCGCATTATTATTTTTATGAATATTTAAAATCAAAGTTGTATTATCAAGCATTTTTAGAGCTTCGATCTATTGGATTAACTTATGAAATATTTTCAGCATTATTATTAAAACCGTTCATCAACAATGAAGCGATTTTCAATAATTTAAGACATCACCGCTTTCAAATATTTAAACATCTCTTTAAACCCTTTTATTTACTGGGTTTATATTTTCCCTACACTCACTTAAAAAGCTTCTGGGAATTGATAACAAATGCGAACGGTTTCCCATTACAAAATCCCATCGTCTCTTCTTCTGCTATATTTACTTGCTTCAACACTGCTTTATTATATTATCCCCTAAAAGCAGGGGCAGAATTTATTCATGATGCAGTCATTCAACCTCTAGAGCCTGAAGCTTTTACCCATGCTAAGGCAGATCTCTATTTTCAATACAACCCAATTTTATATATTAAAGCGGCAATGCATGCTCCTGAAAAAAATATCTTTTCCAAAGAAAAAAAATTGAAATCTAAATAAGAGAACATCACAAAAAAAATATGGTTATTTTGGTTTGATTAGATGACCTATATACTACGCAGCCTGTCAGAATAAGACCACCGTTTGTCATGCCCTGCCTATGTTAGCCTTGAAACAAAAATTAATTTCGTATTAATATCGACCCTTAATACAACACTCTTAACAAATACACGAGATTAATAGCATGACGGATAACATCCCGATGGCAGATGATAATACCCTGATGGAAGATAATGTCTTGGGACTTCCAACCGAGATTTGGGTAAAGGTAGCACAGTATTTAAATGAAAAAGAATCGATTACGTTTGGGCACATTTGTCGCCCCTTCTCGCAGATAACATATGGTTTTTTATTGCAACCCTATTATGATCGTCTTCGTGTAATGGATGAGTCTTTGCCCACACTTTTGATCACCCCAAATACATTTATAGAATTTACAAAAGCAATAAAAAAAATTCAAACACGCCAACAAGATGAAATAGCTTATTTAAGCATTCATCATCCTGTATTAATAGAATCATTATTAAAAGAATATACTTCAAGCCCTATTACTATTAAAACTTTAGAAGAACAACACAGAATCTTAGATGAAGCTAACATCCAAATTATAAAAGCAAAGATTAAAAAGAATTCTAATGAGCTAAACTTAGATGGAAAACACATCACTCGACTACCAGTAAGTTTTTTTACAACTGAGGATTATGTTGATTTTTGGAAAAACCTTGTATCGTTGTCTTGCTCCAATAATCTACTCACCACCCTAAACTTGCCAGGGCTGGTAAAACTTAAAGAATTGAATTGTGATAATAACCAACTTGTGATCCTAAACTTGCCAGGCCTGAAGGCACTTAAAAAACTGCATTGCAGTTACAATCAACTTACCGTCCTAGATTTACAAGAGCAAGAAGCACTTAAAGAATTATTTTGCTCTTTCAACCTACTCACTACTCTGCCCTTACAAGGGAAAAAAAAGCTTAAAGAATTATATTGCTCTAACAATCAACTCACCTCCCTATACCTACAAGAGCTAATCGAAATTGAAACAATATTTTGTAATAACAATCGACTCAGCAGCTTAAATTTTCAGGGGCTAGAGCGGCTTGACCAATTGTATTGTGATTATTACCAAATTAAAATTCTAAACTTACATAGGCAAGGTGCACTTATCAGAAACTCGTTCAATACACCCCCTGCTTACTTGCCAAATTTTAGTGCACATAATAATACTAACAATGAGTCAAAAAGACCGCTTGGTGAAAAACAAAGTCCCGAAGCAGAAAAAAAACAAAGAACAACACCGAAAGATTCACCGAACAATTAAAA
>CAYSTH010000232.1:0-2316 GCA_964433995.1 uncultured Francisellaceae bacterium
CAAAGGTAAAAGTCAAAGAGCCTGAATATAGAATACATCCTAGAACTCTATATGAATTGCGGGATAAAGGAATTCTGAAACAGATCTCAAGAGGTGTTTATCGGCTAGCTGATGAGCCTATTACAAACCCTGATTTCGTTGCGATAAGCGCAAGGACACCTAACGCTGTAGTTTGTCTAATTTCAGCACTTGCTTTCCATAACATCACAACCCAAATACCACATGCAATCTATATTGCGATTGCTAAAGATTCAAAACCGCCTAAAATTGATCTTCCTCCTCTCTCCGTCCATAAATTCTCTGGAAAAGCTCTTACAGAAGGCGTAGAACGACATCTCATAGATGGGATATCTGTCAAAATCTATAGCATAGAAAAAACGCTGGCTGATTGTTTTAAATACCGTAATAAAATTGGGCTGGATGTTTGCATTGAAGCATTGAAACTGTACAAAGCTAGAAAAAAAATTAACATCCAAGACATTATTAAATATGCTAAAGTTTGTCGTGTTTATAAGATTATGACTCCTCATCTAGAATCAATTATGTAAAAAGTACTATGACTAAGAATATTGCCGCTTCAATTAAGCAAAAATTATTAAATAAAAGAGATGTGGACAAGCGTCCTTTTAATGAAATTCTTCAATATTTTTCTATGGAGCGTTTCTTATATCGATTATCAAAATCTCAACACGTTGATAAATTTATTCTGAAAGGTGCTTTAATGCTCAGGGTATGGGAATTCTCTCAATATCGCCCAACCATGGATATTGATATGTTAGGAAAAACCAGTAATGAGATAGAAGCTATTTCTCAACAAATCAGAGATATCATAGCAGCTCCCGTCGAATCTGATGGCATTATCTTTGATGATCAATCCATTTCAGCAGAAAGAATTACTGAAGATGCTGATTATGAAGGGGTCCGAATCTCATTTAAAGGGAGATTGGACAATGCCATGATTAATATGCAAATCGACATTGGATTTGGTGATAAAGTACACCCCGCTCCCAGCATATCCGTTATGCCAACCATCATAGCACTACCACCTCCAGAAATATTTTGTTACAGCAAGGAAAGCGTTATTGCAGAAAAATTCGAAGCCATGGTTAAGTTGGGTGACATTAATAGTAGAATGAAAGATTTTTATGACATTTGGTTACTATCACGCCAATTTGATTTTTCCGGAAAAGATTTAGCTCAAGCAATTCGATTAACATTTAATCAAAGAAAAACAAACTTGCCAAACAATCTGGAACATTTATCAGCCGATTTTGCCATTGCAAAACAAAATCAATGGGCTGCATTTAAAAATAAACTAAAACAAGATTTTATTCCAAACAATATTATTGAAGTAATTGAACATAATAACTTATTTCTTTCTCCAATCATTACTTCAATACAATCAAATCAAAGTCCACCTGCAAAATGGAGTGCTTCAAACCAATGGAGCGATTAACATTAAAATAAAGAATAAAAACTGGATCTCACATATTTGAATCTCTAAGGCGTGCAAGCACGCCAAGAGATTCTAAATTCTGGGATGACAGGAAAATTTTTCTTTATGTTTCTGATGATGTTAAAAAAGAAGCGCAATAAAGCACTGTTTTATTTAATAAATAGCAACAGCTCATTGTAACAGCTACAGCAGCTGAAGATCGTGCCAAGCCCTTACCTTGAACAAAAAATCCAATAAATATCCCTAAACTCAGACCTAATGTAATATTTTTTGCAATATCATTTTCTTCGTTTTTCTTAAAACCACCAGCCAATTGCATTAATTCAGTTTGTGTTAAAGTTCTCATAAAGTTAACTCCGCTATATTTTTTATTAGTCTAAATAAATGGTATGACAAAATGTAACACTAGATGGCTTTATCTCTGCGATGAATTGTCTTAGTCAGAACAAGTAAAAGATTGTATTGTGTAGTAAATGTCAGCGCCAGCTCCGCCAACAAAAGCACCACAAATAAAACCCATGTGTGCTGCAGGTATTCTGTATATGTGGGGAGCACTGTAAGCGGCAATTCCCATTCCTACGATCCCACCTGCTAATGTACATAATAATGAATTATCGCTTTTTGTGCCGGCAGACAGTTGTGATAATTCTATGCTTGTTAAAGGTCTCATTTTTAGCTCCTTGCTATCATTCCCTTAAAGTTTAGCAGTGGAGGCGTAAACAGACCCAAACAGGCCAATTAAACCGCCTATGGCTGCGCCAACTTGTCTTCTTTATTCACAAAAAAAAACCCGGGATAACCCGGGTTTTTTTATAAGTCTTTTAAACTTTAGAGCTTAAGCAAAATTTCTTTCGCGCTCA
>CAYSTH010000233.1:0-2307 GCA_964433995.1 uncultured Francisellaceae bacterium
AACAGTTTTATCTTGTTTTTGCCTTGTGTATCACCGCCAGCGTTCAGTTGGTTGGCGTATATTTGGTGTTTGCGACTCTGATTATGCCAGCTTTAGCAATGGCATCGATGTCTTTTAAAACTAGGAAAATAAGCATTTCTTTTGGATATTTATTGGCCATTTTGGCCTATTTATTTGGTATTTATTTATCCCATGTAGGCGATTGGCCTGCTAGCCCTATGATTATTTTTGCTTTAGCAATTCTGACATTCGTCACGATTATCGGGTCAAAATATACCTTTCATCGCAAAACATGAAGAATGGACAGCGTTTTATTGACTTGCCTAGCCTTATAAAATAAGCTGAACAGCTTGTTTTTTTATTTTTGCAGTACAGGTGAGTTATTTATGTCAGATATGTCAACATTTTTCGGTAATATTTTCGGTAATTATATTCAGCCTGTTTTGAATCAATTTTTGGGTCAGGAAGCGACGGTAGAAGAAATTCCTACGCAGCAAAAAGATAGCAACAAAAGAAAAGCATCAGAAATTGATACATTTGAAACAGAACACAGCCAAGAACTCCAAAGTAAACGGCTTAAAGTAAATGATCATCGTTTACAAGATGTAGATTTACGTTGTAAAACATCAAGCTGGCAGAACAATTGTGGTTTAAATTGCTTAACGCATTTATTATTCAACAAATTAGAAAATAACGAGTTACAACGTAAATTTTCTCATCATCAAGCTTACCAAACATTACTGCAAACTTTTCAAGAATATTATGCTTTGCCTGTTTTACCCACTTGGGATGAAGTAAAGAATCTATTGGCAGCATTTGAAGCACCACATGATAGAGAAGCTATTTTGGCACCTGTTCTACGTAAGCATTTAGGTAAAGTCATGGCGCATGGTGCCAAAACTTTTTGGAATGTAGAAGGAAGTGCTGCTTTTTCTGAATATTTAAGTAGTGGTGAAGTAAATGATATTGCTGAACCTATTTATTTAGCCAATAAAACATTTTTTTGTGAATTGAAACAGGGATATGATGCAGCAGTGGCTTCAAGTAATACAGAGTCGTTGACGGATGCAGAGGTAGATGAGGCCTTAAAACAGCTAGAGATCAATAAAAAATTATTTGTAGAAGATAAATTAAAAGAAAATCTAACAGATCAAATTAAATTTAATCGACGAAATAAAATAGAAGCTTTTTATCAAGGCATAGCCGAAGATTATTGGATAAATGGCGAAGGATATCGAAATTATATTGATTACATCACTGATTTAAATAATGCGGTAATGGTTTCGGCTGATCAACTTCAATTGCTTTGTCAGCATTTAGATATTAAGGCTGAAGTATATGTTCACGATAATGCACAGAATATGCCTGAAGGCAATTTTACCTGGACAATCAAAGTTCACAACACGGGTGTGCATTGGGAATACCAAGAACCTGATTCAGATGCAGAAAAAAAAGAGGCACATAACCAGTACTATCCAACAGAATTTTATGGAACTGAACCTGTGTTTGGTCAATTTAAAACCTATGCCCATCCAGATGATGATCAACTTAAAAAAATAAAAGACATTAAAGCCTATGTTATTAATCAGATGGGAAGTCAATTAATGCAACCGGGTGTGTCAGCCCCCCTTATTTTTAGTGCTTTAAACAATGATACGAGCAATAGAATGTCGATAAGTAGTCCTGATGACACCACCAAAAACATTAAAAAAGAACAATTCCCATTTCTTTAGATTAGTTAGACATAAGTCGAATGATAGCACTAGCACTTACACAAGGAACTCTTAGCGTCACTTGCTAGCTGTCATACCAGCGAAAGCTGGTATCCAGAAAGGAGAGCAGCATCCTGGATGTCAGCCTGCGCTGGCATAACACATTTAAAGTGTCATTCTATATAAGCCTAAATACACCATTTGTCTGAAAACAAGGATGTTTTATTGACGGAGTAATAAAAAGTAGGTAACTTACAAAAAAGTTTCAATTTCATTATTTGTATAATCACGTAGTTTTAGTGAGTCAGGTATGTCAGATTTCTTCAACAAAATATTAAATCCTTTTGGGCTGGAATTGGGGACAATTTTCAATTCTTTTGGCTTCTCATGGTATACACCTGAAGAAATGCCACTGCAAAATACGAATCAACAAACTAAAAAAAGAAAGCTTGTTGATGAATGGGAAACGTTAAATGTGACACAAGAGTTATTAGAGCAAGATTCTTTTGAAGCTCAAATAGCACAACAAAATTCAACTGATAAACCTAAAGTTAAAAAACAAAAACTTGAACATCCTATTGTAACTCATTCAGTA
>CAYSTH010000234.1:0-2283 GCA_964433995.1 uncultured Francisellaceae bacterium
TCTGGTTTTTTGAGATATTCAACCAAAAGGTAACCCAACGCATTGAGCGTTTCTGGATGATTGGGTTCAAATTTTAGAATTTCTTTGAAGTCTAGTTCAGCTTGAGTATAGTTTTTAATTTGTATCGCATGGATAGCTCTGGCATATAAGATTTCTTCATCTTCAGGTAAATCGATGAGTGCTTTGGTTAATAACTCATATCCTTCTTGATAACGCTGTGTTTGTAAATATAATTGAGATTGCGTTAAAATAATTTTTTTGTAATCTTCGACTGTTTGAGGTTCTATTTCATCTAAAAGCATTAATCCTTGTTCAGTTTCGTTTTGTCTCGATAACAAAACTGCAACTCTTAAATGTGCATTTAAATAATAAGGACTGTTCATGACCTGCTTGTACCAATTAATCGCTTCTGCTGGGTGATTATCCATATCTTCTATTCTGGCAATAAAATATTTGGCATTATCACCTTCTTTTAAATCATCTTTAACCATTAAAAAGAAAGATTTCGCTTCTTTAAACCATTCTGCCTCTAATGCTATTTTTGCAACTTGTAGTACCTCTGTGCTGCTTAAATTATTTAATTTGGCTATTTTGGCTAGTTCTAGTTTTGCTTTTTCTGGTTGATTATTCTCAATTAATAAATCCAGTAAATAAATCCTCAGTAAAATATCAGTGGGTGCTAATTTGATTTGATTTTCTAGATAGGCGATGGCATTTTGGTTTTGACCTTTCAAATACAGTATTTGTGAATGGACAATATAGGCTCTGGCTGGTAGAGAGTGATTTGGTACATTTGCTAATTGTTCAGAATGAATGAATGCTAATTCAGTTTGGTTTTCCATGAGATATATTTCAGCAAGAGCTAAATGCAAACCCAGTGCTTCTGGCTTATTTTTATAGGTAGGATCAGATGTTAAATCGGTTAAGACTTTTTGAAATAATTTTTGTGCACTTTCATTATTTAATTGACGATATAAACTCAATAGGCTTTTGTCTACATTGACCGTTTCTTGTCCAATTAAGGTTCTTAAATAAGGAATGGCTTGGTTACCATCCAATTTTAACAACAGTAACCCAGCAACGGTTAAATTGGCTTCAACATTTTCAGGTGATTGCTTAGCCCAAATCATGGCAGGTACGATGGCTTGAGCTTCTGTGCCATAACTGAGGGTTAGTTTAGTTGCTCTTTCGGCTATTTCAGGATCTTGGGTGTTTTTGGCAACTTCTATATAATTGCGGAGTGCCTCTTCCGGATTATCACGGTTTAATTCAATCTCGGCTTCGAGTAACAGGGTGAGATTTTTTTGGTTTTCCGACTCAGGTTTGATCAGATTAGGATCAATAGAGGGTATAGAATTATTTAAGTAAAGGTTATAATACAGCTGTTTGCCTAAGAAAAGGCCTCCAAATAACATAAAGAATAGTACTAAAAAGACAATTGACCATTTTCGAGTGAGTATCTTCATATTAAACTCTGAAGTTGGTGAAAAAATGTAAATAATCAATTGGGCGAATTTGCACGTTTACTGACCTCTAGTTATGTGTATATCCGTCTAAAACCTAAATGAGCTTACAACCACTAAGTCGGCAACCTAAAAGAATATTTAAGGCTAAATATAAAAATGGTTAAAAAACACCTGGGTGAGGCCCGGTAATGCTAGCAGTTGGGGTAAACCATCAAACTGCGCCATTGGTGATAAGGGAAAAGGTTTCTTTTCAAGGTGACCAACTTGACGCTGCGCTCAATGATTTAAAATATTCACTGTGTCCTAAAGAGGTGGCAATTGTCTCCACCTGTAATAGAACCGAATTATATTGTCCTGGAAGCCTTGAAGTAGAAACAGTAGTTGATTGGTGGCAACAATATTTGGGCATACATAGCGAAGTGCTTTCTCCCCATGTCTATACCTTTAGAGATGAAGCGGCTGTTAAACATATGATGAGAGTAGCTAGCGGTTTAGATTCTATGGTATTAGGTGAAACACAAATACTAGGGCAACTTAAATGTGCGTATCACTTGGCAGAAAAATTAGGGATGATGGGAAAATCATTATCACGTTTGTTTCAGCATTCTTTTCATGTCGCAAAAAAAGTCAGAACTTGCACAGATATTAGCAAGCACACTTATTCCGTCAGTTACTTAGCGCTTAAATTGGCTAAACAAATTTATGCTGATATTCAAAAAACGACCATCTTATTTATTGGGGCGGGAGAGAATATTGAATTGGCATTAAAGCATTTTGCACGAGATCCTGTTCAGAAAATTTATATTGCAAACCGTTC
>CAYSTH010000235.1:0-2277 GCA_964433995.1 uncultured Francisellaceae bacterium
GTTATTCAAGATTCTGGCTTATTAAACTTAGTGATTCCTATTTTGCCTTTATTGTTATTGGTTTTTAAAGATCTCATTTTATTTTATGTTAAAAATTGGTTTTTACTGTTATTTAGCGCTATTACGGTAGGTCAACCCTTTTTATCTTATCATTTAACCGGTAATAATTTTGAAAGAATTGCCATGCAGGGTGTTTGGCCATTATATTTAATTACTGGCGTCTTATTTTATAAAAAATATTTTGAAACTACACATCATTCATTGATTTTATCTTATTTAGTTTTATATGCTGGTTTATTACTAGGAATGATGAAGTTTCCTCCGGTTCAAGCTGAACCTTTACGTTTAATTTTAGCATCCTCTTTGATGCTCTTTTTATTTTTTACTCACCTATTTCACAAAATAAAATTAAAAAATGAGAACCTGATATGCAATTGATTCTTAAAAATTCAATTTTCAAAGTGCTTCCAATTATTGATTTCATATTAAGTCCATTTATGTATTTAACAGGTTGGCTTTTGTTCTTAATGAGAAGAATTGGATTATTCCGTTTCCCACTTGTCCAAAAAATATTTAAACATATCGGAATATTACCCATTCGTGCACATTACTACGAACCATTATGTTATGTAGAACAAATGCGTCATTCGTTAGATACTGTCAGAAATTTACCCGGAATAGATTTAAATGAAGCTGAACAACTGGAATTATTAAATATTTTTCACTACCAGGAAGAATTAAAAAATTATCCACTTAATAAAGCGAAAGAACAGCCTTTTTTTTACAAAAATAATTTTTTTGAAGCTGGTGATGCTGAAATTTATTACAATATGATTCGACATTTTAAACCAAAGCAAATTATTGAAATTGGTAGCGGTTTTTCTACCTTTATGGCTATAGATGCTATCAAGCAAAATAAGCTAGAGAATGCCAGTTATAATGGCAAAATTACCTGTATAGAACCCTTTGAACACCCTGAACTTGAACAGTTTGATATTACCGTCGTACGAAAACAAGTAGAGACTTTACCTGCTTCGTATTTCGATGTTTTAGAATCGGGTGACTTTTTATTTATAGACTCTTCTCATGTTATTAGACCCCAAGGTGACGTACTTTATGAAATATTAGAAGTATTAGGTCGATTAAAACCGGGCGTGATTGTCCATATACATGATATCTTCACACCAAGAGACTATCGTTTTGGAACAGTATTTGACTCCCAGCTTTTTTGGAATGAACAATATATATTAGAAGCTTTTCTGAGTTACAATCCGCGTTATAAAATATTATGTGCAGTTAATCATTTACACAAAACTTACCCAGAAGCTTTAAAAAAGGTTTGCCCTAATCTAACGCATTATGACTCAGATCCATGTTCATTTTGGATAGAAAGAATCTAAATATTTTTCTGCATAATGATCAATCGTTTGATTCAAATAAAATTGAATATTGTTACTGGGCATCCATTTTAGTTTCGACATTAATTTTGCATTAGAGATAGCATATCTAAAATCATGCCCTAGACGATCTGTTACATGCTGAATCATATTATTTTCATTGTATTTTTCAGGAATTAACCCTTTTTCATGCATGATCTCGGCAATCATTCGAACTAAATCTATATTTCTTAATTCACAGTCCCCACCAATGTTATAATGACTACCTGCAACAGCCTGATGAAAAATAACGTCTATCGCTTTACAGTGATCTTCGACATAAATCCAATCTCGAATATTATCACCTTTACCATAAATAGGCACTGGTTGATTATTTAATAAATTTCTAATAATAGTCGGTATTAATTTTTCATCATGTTGATTGGGGCCAAAATTATTCGAACAATTAGAAATACATGTATTTAAACCATAAGTTTTAAAATAGCTTCTTACTAAATGATCGCTTGCTGCTTTGCTTGCACTATAAGGCGAATTAGGTTGATATGGAGATTCTTCTGTAAAATACCCTTTTGCACCTAAGCTTCCATATACTTCGTCGGTAGAAATATGAAAAAATCGATTTCCTACATTTGCTTTAGGCCAATGATTTTTAGCTGTTTGCAATAACTGATAAGTTCCCATCACATTGGTTTGAACAAATGCACTGGGATCTAAAATAGAATTATCAACATGTGATTCTGCTGCAAAATGAATCACATCCGTAATGTGATATTGTTCAAATATATCATTTAACAGTGCCGTGTTAATAATATCGCCTTGAATAAATACATGATTTGGATTATCTAATACTGAAGCAAGATTGGCTTTATTACCGGCATAT
>CAYSTH010000236.1:0-2258 GCA_964433995.1 uncultured Francisellaceae bacterium
GATTTAACCGTCGTTCTACCTAATGATTTAAATGATAACCAATTGAAAAAATTAACCGATTTATTTTTTAAATTAGGGCAATTATTTGAAGCAAATCCAATTCGCTTTAATCTTATCAGTGCTAAAGATAGCGATGAAGAATTCATACGTCACAATAATGTTATTCTCCTAGGTACAGCTAAAAATAATAATTGGATTAATTTTGCGCTACATTATATGCCAGTTAGCCTAACTGAAAATACAAGAAGCTTAAAATCCGATGATAAGGAAATCAAAGTGAGAACCAAGCAGGCGACTGGTCTATTAGAATTGATGCCTTCGCCTTGGACTGAAAAAAAAGCGATTTTGCTTATCGTGGGCAACAATGAAGATGGACTTAAATTGGCAATTGATGCATTAATAAAAGATGAAACACGTAATAAACTTAACGGCAATATTGCTTTAGTTAATGCAGATAAAACGACTGAAACCTTTAATAGCTACGACAATCGCTATATCAACCTACAACATCCTTCTGAAATTTATTTCAAAAATAAAGTAAGAAATCTTTTTTATTATCTAGAAAATCACCCTCAGATTTTTATTTATTTACTTGCCTTAGCTGTTCCTCTAGTTATTTTCTTGCGTCGCAGGAAAAAATAAAGGAGGCTTATGTCTAAAACTAAGGCTATTTATCAATTTTTTCAGGATAGAAAAAGTAAAGGTAATAAGTTAATTACCTTCACTCTTTTTTTACTCGCTACTATGCAAGCTCATACAAAGGAATTAAACCCCAAAGATATTTTTCCATTAACTGATAATCTTATTAAACCCACCCAATATTGGTTAAATTCAAATAAGCCATACCCAACCAATGCCTGGTTTATTAATCTTATGCTTGATAGAAAACCAGAAGAGCCCTCTCTAGCAGTCAATATTTTTCCTTATTTAATGAGTATATCGAATAAGGGAATTAGCCTCAGTTATGCAAGTCCCTATTTTTATGCAGAACCCAATTACCCAACAATTATTTCCGCTTTTTATTACCAATTTAAAAATCAACTGACTCTAGGTTCTACAGAACCAATGAACCTCTATGGCTTAGCCTCTTATCATGGCATGGCAATTAAGCTTCAGTGGAATAATCTAAATCAAAAAATTGAAGCTCCTATTATTCAAGGTTCACCCTATTTAACTGAATATTTTAGCAATTCAACACCTCAATTAAGTTCGAACTTTAAATGGTTATCTATTAACCAACAAACAAAGCCCGGGCTTTTGAATTTAGCATCAAGATACGAACTTGTTTTAGCTCTTGATGATACCCATAATCAAACCTGGATTTTGTATAGTGAAAAACCGATTAATTTAGAATGGTATCTCGATAAGGATGGCAATAAATTAAGAGCTAGAGCCCCTTTTTCTGGTTGGTTAAGATTGGTTTTACAAAAAGACACACTAGGACAAATCGATAATGACAAAGTTATCTTGGATAAATATAGCCAAACTATCCCGCTTGATTATCAACAAAACTATAAAATAACCAATCAAACTCTAAACTATATCTTTAGCTGGCAAACCCAGGATGATAGGCCCCCACTTCTCCTAAGTTTACCTCATCAACGACATGAGAATATTGCAAACTCCGCTATTAGTTATCAGGGCATTAAAGGATTAATGGTAGGTGAAACAACTAAAACAAGGGAGATAAGCCTACCCGATATCCCACTTTATTTTTTAGAGCCGAAAAAGTTAAATGATTCACAAAAGGATAGTTTGCGCAAAGCCTTAATCGAGGATTCAATTTTTCTAGAACGACCATTCCCTGATGATGGACCTTATCAAACAGGTAAACGATATGCCAAAATAGCAAAACTCATTTTGATTGCTAACTATCTTGGTGAAAATACTCTCCAGCACAAAATGATTGCTTATATTGAAAAAGAATTAGTCAACAAAATGCTCGGCCTTAAAAACTGGCATTTTCAATATGATACAACCTGGGGAGGGATTATCCCCAGCCTCGATGACTATGGTTCACGTCATTATAATGACCACCATTATCATTATGGTTATTGGGTATATACCTTTGCTGTATTAGCAAAATACGATGCAGCCTGGCTTAATCAAACATTACCAGGTAAAACCTATTCTCCAAAACAGTGGATTGATTGCTTAATTAGGGATTATGCGAATCAAGATAAGGAAAGTACTTATTTTCCCTTTCTCCGTTATCAAGATGATTATGCAGGCCATTCCTGGGCCTCCGGTTTAACCTT
>CAYSTH010000237.1:0-2242 GCA_964433995.1 uncultured Francisellaceae bacterium
TGTGCTTTACACCTCGCACAAACGATTTCTGTTCTTTTACCATCTTTATCGGGAATACGTGCTACTGTACCTTCTATATTATTGTCAAAACTTGGCCAACCGCATCCAGAATGAAACTTTGTGGTCGCACGAAACAAAGCGATTCCACACAAACGGCATAAATACGTCCCTTGTCCATCAAAATCGTTATACTCTCCTGAAAAAGGAGCTTCTGTTGCTTTATTTAAGATAATATTCAACATAGATTCTGGCAGGCTGTCTGCTTTAAATACGCCCATGGATGATTCCTTTCAACAATTCAATTAATGCAAATCAAACACAATGGTTTTATTCCCATCGAGAATAATTCTATCTTCGGCATGAGATTGTATCGCTCTAGCCAAAACGGTTTTCTCAATATTTTGACCTAGCTCTTTTAGCTTATCGACTGTTAGCCTATGTGTTACTCGAACCACATCTTGAGCAATAATCGGCCCCATGTCGAGATCTTCCGTCACATAATGCGCTGTGGCCCCAATTAATTTGACACCTTTATCATAGGCTTGTTGATAGGGATTAGCCCCTATAAACGCGGGTAAAAAAGAATGATGAATATTAATAATTTTATGCGCGTAAGCTTGAACCATTTGAGGAGACAGAATTTGCATATATCTAGCCAAAATAATACCTTCTATTTGGTAGTTTTGACACAATTCAAGCGCTTGTGCTTCTGCTTCTGGCTTGGTTTTTTCGGTGACGGGAATATGATAAAACGGCACATCAAAATGTTCTGCCTGCGCTTTTAAATCGGGATGGTTAGAAATAACACAAGCAATTTCAATCGGTAATTCACCTCGAGACCAACGCCACAAAACTTCTAGAAAAGCATGATCGTGTTTAGAAACAAACAGCGCCATTTTTTTAATATTTTTAGCATAATGTAATTGCCATGTCATATTAAAAGGTTTGGCAACTTCTTCTGCAAAGATTTTTTCTAAGTTTTCACTGGGTAAATCTAGATGAGCTGTTTGAAATTCGAGCCGCATGAAAAACTTCCCACCTTCTGGATCGGTAGAATGTTGATCAAACTCTGTGATATTAGCACCATGATTTTTTAAAAAAGCTGATACAGCCGCAATAATACCGGGCTTATCTTGGCAGGTAATCAACAATCTGGCAACTGATAAATTGGTCAATTGACTCATAACATACTCATTTATTATTTAAATTAAATAAGTATTAGTTTAACCGCAAATAAGCACAGAGAAAACTATCGCTTGCCTAAAATCCTGTTAAGTCTATGCCTATCTGTTTCTCTTGAGGTGGTTGTACTTCTGGCAATTGACGGTTACCGGCTGCAAAAAAAGCTTCTGCTATTTTTTTTCTATAAGGTGTATATGGTTGTGTTTGCATACCCTCTATCGTTTTAGGAGTAGAATAAGTATTAGCCCAATCATGGAATTCTGAGGCTGTTTGCTTAATAAAATGGCTAATATAATAACAAGCGACAACAGCACAATCCATTGCATTACGTTGTGGTACAATTTTTTGTGGTATCTTCATGTAAAAATCTGCTTGTGGGTAAAATAATTCAGCAAGATTATTTGCTTTATTTAGATACTCTTGTTGCTGATTTTTGCTATTAAAGCCATCTAAAGCATGGAGATAAACTGTGTTTTTGATTGGATCATAATTAATGGTAATTAAATAAAAATGTTGTCCATGACAAATAGGCCAAATTATTTTATTGATCCCTTTGCCTTTATTATGTTCTGTAACACGCCTCATATTAGAGTACAAATTGGTGTTATCAGGTCTAAAGTCATATAACAATATATCGTTTTTGCCTAAACTTACCATATTTTCTTTTGCAAAATTAATAATAAAAAAATCACTTAACCATGCATCTGTTAGAGTATATTTATTTTTTTGCAAAGGAAGCAAAATACGTTCTAAAGAACAATCACCAATATCTAAATCAATTAATTTTCTGTGGTGATATTGTTCCAGTTGCTGTAAAGCCTTGTCTAGTTCTCTAATATCCTTAGGTTTTGGTAATCGAGAAGGCAATATTTTAGGCTCTAGAAGTATATTATATTCTTGCTCTAATTCACCTTCATCGGATGAATCATTTGTAAAATCAAAAGCAGAACGAGTGGTAATGGGATTTTGCACGACAGGTATAATTTGTTGTGATTCTTCACCGGCTACTGAATGAGTTACAATAGGATGTTCAAGTTTTTGTTTTTTAACTTTAGGTTTA
>CAYSTH010000238.1:0-2226 GCA_964433995.1 uncultured Francisellaceae bacterium
CTTTTCATCGCTCAAATGATGCTATTCAAGTCAGCATGGGTGGAGGCGTGAGAATCAATACGCCTATTGGTCCTATCAAAATGGACTTGGCAAGACCTTTAACCGATCATCACCATCACTGGCGTGTGCATTTACAGATAGGGCCGGAGTTATAAAACCTTGATGTCCCAAAAATGTAGCATGATCTGGATTTGTCCCTTCTACCGCAACGAGCGTAGCGAGTGTCCGCGGGAGAAGGTGGCCTCGCGTCGTAGCGCAGCGTAGACGGAAAGGCCGGATGAGGGTCTTAAAGATCTTAAAACCCCCTCACCCGTCTTGGCCGCTTCGCGATGGCCAAGACACCCTCTCCCACGCGCTCGCTATGCTCGCTTCGGTAGAGGGGATTTTAGAAGATCGTACCAATTTATGGGGTACAGGTCAGTAATAGGAATTTTGAGAGTGAGCAATAGTTTTTTGATATCTACAGATTATCAATATATTGTTTTGCGTGTTCTATAAATATTGTGTCTGCTTCATCTTCATCATTGCATTTATATTTTTCGTCTGGAATAGCATTTGCAATATCAAACACTAGAGCTTCATATCCATTACTTCCTTCGATGTAGCCTTTGCAAAAATACTTACCAGGAAACTTCTGGCTTTTTTGTGGACATGAAGAAATTGATATTCCTTTATATTCAATTTTTTTAGCCATTTTATTTCCTTTTCTTAAACAAGAATTAGCATAAATGTTTTTTACATCATATTGGCACAGAACAGAGAAACTCTCAAAAATTTTACAGCATTCTATTTTGAGCCTTTAAGAAGAGAGAATAAACAATCTTGTTCATTTTTACCATTATTAATATAATCTGAAAAGTGATTAATTACATCTGACTCTTGTTTTTTGTAATATTTTGAACAAATAAACTCCAGATAAGGCGATGTATTGGAATTAGATAAGGATGTTATAGACTGATCATTTTCTATTGAGAATTTTGGTTTGTTTTTAATTGCGTATACATAGTGATATCTACTTGGTGAAACTCCTATATAAGTTTCAAAAGGAATTATATCTTTACTCTGTTGTGAGTTTAAATCTAATATTTTTGGATATAACGCTTTACTTTTACTTTTTGGATATGCTTCTAAAAACACCACTTTCTTAATGCCAGCTGTTACTATATCTTTTGCACATAAATGACAAGGAAATGTTGTACTATACAAAGTAGAATTTTTCACTGTTACACCAAGTTTTGCAGCATCAATAATAGCTGCTATTTCAGCATGAGTACAAGGATGAAAATCAATTGAATCACTCAAAAAAGAATAAATATCTTCTTTTGACTTTAGATTGCATTCATCCGCTTTTAGCTCATTTTTCCATTTACTTATTTTACTATAATAATGTTCATATCCTTCTGTGATCGAATCTTGATGAGCAAGGTTGGGGTTTGATGAACCTGAGGGGGCACGTATAGATCCTAAACTTATTACTTCTCCGTTTTCAGCAATAATGCTCGCCCCAATATGACGATCACCAGGAAAATTTGATCTAAAACTTGCGTGGTATGCAAGTGTCATTCCAAATTCATCTTGAGTTGGATATTCTTTATATTCACCAAATAGTTGATCTATAAATTTTTGTATTTCTTTTAGCAAAAATGATTTTTTACTGTCTAGATTTATAAAATAATGTGACTTATGAAACAATTTAGCTATTTGTTGGCCGGATTTTTTGTATTTCGGATCTATTTCATTGTTGTCTTTTTCAATTAACATATGAGAACAGTCATTAAGGATTTGCTCTTCATAGTTTTCGAATACTTTCGTCTCTAAGCCCTTTAACTTGAGGGCTAATTTTTTCTTTTTGAAATTTTTGCTACTAAAAGCATCTAATAGTATTTCATTTAAAAATTTTTTATTTTTTATACCTGTAAGTTTTTTTAAATCAATTTTATCTGATGATAGTTTATTTTTTAAATTCTTGTCGCGTTCATAGTAATTAGAAAATAATGATATTTGAAGATAATTAACGCCATATACATGACTTAAAATTTCATACTCAGCTTCATTTTTAATTTGATCTATTAAATAAATGATTTTATTGTTTTTATTTTGGTGTTTTCTTTGAGTTCTAATCGCATCAATAATAAGAGCTGCAATAAAACCTCGGTATTTAAGTCTTAATTCACTACAAATCTGCATTTTACAAAAAATATCAAAGGAATGCGGGTAATCCTCTAG
>CAYSTH010000239.1:0-2213 GCA_964433995.1 uncultured Francisellaceae bacterium
AACTTTTTTTAGGTTGGGCGTTAGGTTGGGTATTAGATTGAGCGTTAGGTTGCCTTTGGCTTGAATCCGACATAAAAAATCTCCAGTAAAGACATTAAAAAAATAAAATGTATTTATCTGTTGGTATTCTGGCCTAACGAGGCACAGATATTTTACTCGATAGGCCAAAATAGGAGGTGTTAAAAATAACCACGAGTACGAGCGCAGAAAAAATAGCAGAAACAGCTAATGTAGCTGATTTTATGATACTATTTTTACCGGCGATAGACATGTTACATTGCTCAAAAAATAATGCACTCGTTTGAAGTTACCACATTGTTTTCATAAGTTCAAATATGAAATTATACTGTTTCATTAGGGTTGGCTATAAAAATATAGCCAAAGTATGTTAATTAAATCACATGGATATAATATGGCTATCAATTTAAAGGATTATTTCAATAGAATCGATTATAAAGGTCCTGAACATTGTGACAGCCAAACTTTAATAGAGATTCATCGTCAACAATGCTTTCATATTCCGTTTGATATGTTAGATCCACATTTGAATATTCGACCTTCTGTTGAACCACAATTTATTTTTCAGAAAATATTGCATGGTAAAAGAGGAGGAGGGTGTACCCAAATTAATGAGTTATTGGCGCTAGCATTAACGGAATTAGGGTTTAAGGTCACCAGATTGATGGCCAGAGTATTATATGATGTGCCTAAAGACAAAGCCGCTATTTTAGCGCATAAAGCATTATTAGTAGAATTTGGAAATGAAAAATGGTTGTGCGATACGGGTTTTGGTAGCAATGGTTTAATCGACCCTATTCCATTTGAATTAAATCAAATATTTA
The DNA here is from genome assembly GCA_964433995.1 of uncultured Francisellaceae bacterium. Lineage (GTDB taxonomy): Bacteria > Pseudomonadota > Gammaproteobacteria > Berkiellales > Berkiellaceae > CADEEZ01. The sequence goes on from CAYSTH010000239.1 coordinate 843, forward strand.
CACAATTCGACTCTGCTTTTATGATAGTAAAAGACGAGCGTTTTGGATATAAATTACAGATACAAGTTGAAGAACAATGGATGGACATGTATGCATTTCATCTAATCGACTTTTTGCCAGAAGATTTTAGCGCAATACATTATTACAATTGCAGAAACCCCGATAGAATATATGTCAGACACGCTATTGTCACCATGCCTTTTTTACAAGGTCGAAAAGTGTTATTCGATAGAACTTACAAAGAGCGTACGTCAAGGGGGACACATACCATAGAAATAACAGATATCAGACAGTATCATGATATTTTAAAAAATGAATTTGATATAGAATTACCATCGCATCCTCTTTTTTTCCCGAGACAAACAAAAATAGTTTAGTGATAGGTCGTCTATTTTTTAATAAACAGTGATAAATTTGCTATCCTTGAATTTAAGGATAGGATTTGAGGTAAATATGCATACTCGAACTCCAATCAATTTAGCCCATCTTAAGTTGGTGCCTGCCACAATAGAAGATTATCCTATTCTTCAGAATATGGGTCGTTTTTATATTTATGATATGAGCGAGTATTTTGCTGATAATGCAGAATGGAATATGCCTGAAGATGGCTTATATGAATGTATTGATTTTAAAAAATATTGGGAAACTGAAAATGCTTGGTCTTTTTTAATTCGATATGATAATCAGTTGGCTGGTTTTGCCATTATTGATAAAAAAGGCTCTGATCCAAGCACAAATTTCAATATGGCTCAATTTTTTATTTTGCAAAAATTTACAGGAAAAGGGGTTGGTAAATATGTTGCACATCTCTGTTTCGAAAAATTTAAAGGAACATGGGAAGTGATGGTCATGCCTGAAAATGTGGGTGCTTATCATTTTTGGGAAAAAGCCATTCGATCTTTTACAAATGGGCATTATGAAGAATATTCACGCAAAGTGACGCATTTAAATGGTGCTGAAAAGAATATTTTTAGGTTTGATTCAAACTAAGATAAAAATTTATTTTATTGTATATGCAACTTAAAATTAAGATTACACCAAATCTGCCGAACAACCTAAATATGAATAAAAGTAAATTTTTTATTAATTTAAGCGTTGGCGTGTTATGCATGGCACTGCAGTTTTTTGGGCAAGTGGGCTTTGCCATGGGGCAACCCTCATCACCTGCACCGGTAGCGATACAGCCAGTAAATGAAACATCTGTTGCACAAGTTCCTGTAACAGCCCCACCTCTATTATTTACCATTAATGCTGATAATAAGATAGCCGTTCAAGTGACTATTCCACCACGTTTTGTACCCATTGTAGGTCAAGACAAAGTTGCTGAGGCCATTAAAAATGGTCTGGTAGAATATATACCTAAAGACACAC
>CAYSTH010000240.1:0-2203 GCA_964433995.1 uncultured Francisellaceae bacterium
TTTGATATTGAACTTTTGTTTGTGCTTGCTGGGAAAGTTTTTTAAGACTTTCAGGGACATCTGTATACAGGATTGCTGATGGATAACTGGATAGATGTAGCATTAATAATAACGAAATGATTTTTTTCATAAAGATCCTTTATTTCTTACGTCCCGTTAAAGCGGGGAAAAATACATCATAATATCCGGTCATTTCAGGCGCAAAATAGCCTTTTTCAAACAAGTTTTTGGTGAGCTGGGATAGTGAACCGGTGGTAAACATTCTGTGATACCAGTCTCCGGTTTTAGAATCGATGATGTATGCAAATACTCCAGCTTCTTCTTGTGGATTAGAACCGGGAGGATAGATTATTTTGCCCGGAATGGTAATAAGTATATCTTCTTGTGCAGGATTTCTACGATTTTTAATAGTTGAAATTCTTCCCCACTCTTTTAAATAGTCATCAACTAATGAAGAGAATGCATGAAGTACGATTGGTTTCCACACAGGTTCTCCAGCACGATATTTAAGGCTAGAAGGGCTCGTGTATCCTTGTTCACTGCGTGCTTTTTCTGGATCACTAAACCATTTTTTTACCCAATCGGTATAGTTTATCGGCAATGCTTTATCGACCAATCGAGCAAATTCATAGGGACGTTCATGTTTGAAAATAACTTCTTGGGTGTTATTTTTTTCATTATGAATGGTGATTGAAGCCGGTGTATCTTGATATTCTAAAACATAACTGGATCCATCAGCGGTTTGCTTTATCTTAGTACTTCTTTTTCGCTCTTCCTCTCTACGTTTTTTTTGTTCATCCCAAACTTTTTTTGCTGCGGCACGTTCTTTATCAACAGAGGGAAGAGTTATCGTTTCTCGTGGATGCTTAAATGAAGGCAATACAATAGGAAATACTTTATCGGGCAAGACATTAGTAAATTCATTTCCCATGTATTTAGTAAATTCTTTAATTTTGGTAGGGTCTGCTTTCATAAGAGTATCAATAGTTGCTTTCAGCTCTGCGCGAACAATTTTATACAGTTGTTCATACCATACATGAGTATACTGATATAAATATCCAGCAGTTGATATCGCTTCAAAATAGTCGTCTGCTAACGAGTCGAGTGTAATCTTAGATTTAACTTCTTTTTGTTGATATAGTTCAAATCTCTTTTTAACTAATTGATATGCCTGATACAGAATGGGAATACTTGGTGTATTTTTTTGTATGAGTTGGGGTAATTTTTCTAAGTTTGAACTTAACTGAAACAGTATTTGATTAAGCTGTGCATCGAAACTATTAAGTTCTTGATTTCTTTGATTGAGAATCGGAGTGATGAGATTTAAAATGAGTCTATTTTGACTTAATAGTTTTAGCCACGGATCAAAATGTTCATCAAATTCCCAGTTAAAAACAATTTGCAGCTCTTTTGGTGTTAGAACTCCTTTTTGTTTTGTTGCTAATTCTCTGTGTGCAGTAACTTCGTTTAACGTATCGATATTGGGAATAGTAAAAATGCTCATGTCAGGATTAGATGGATCTACTTGTGCTCCCATTTTTTCTAATAGATCTTTCTCTTGATCTTTTAGACGGAATTTTTCTTGCGTTAGATAGTTTATTTCTGCTGCCTTTTGTAGTAAAAAATGTTGCCCAATTAATAGGTTGAGAAAGATATTTAAATTTCTTAAATATTTATGTATGGCTTCATCTTTTTTTAATTCTGTTCGTAACCTTGGCAGAAATTTAGTTTCAGGATTATTTAAATCATATGATCGAAAACGATCTCTTTCTTGCCCATACTTTAATTGTAATTCTGCAGGAATTTCTTGAACTGGTGCTCCTGATGGAGCATTCATTGCCGTGATATTGAGTACAGTCAAAAACAAAGCATATGAAATATTATTTTTCATTATTGATACCTCATTTTTTGCGCGGCGCAAGCGGCGGGAAAAAGACATCATAGTAACCGGTCATTTCAGGAGCAAAATAACCTTTCTCAAATAAGTTTTTGCTTAATTCTGACAATGAGCCTGTTGTAAACATTCTATGGTACCATTGACCATTTGCAGAATCGATAATATAAGCAAATACTCCTGCTTCTTCTTGAGGTTTAGATCCTTCTGGATAAATTATTTTACCGGGAATGGTTATCAAAATATCTTCTTGGGCCGGATTTCTACGATTTTTAATGGTAGTGATTCTACCCCATCGTTTTATATAAT
>CAYSTH010000241.1:0-2169 GCA_964433995.1 uncultured Francisellaceae bacterium
GCAAGAAATCTTAAAGAATATAACGATAAATTTACTGCACGACAATTGAATCCTGAAAAAGGGCACGAGTTTTTACCATTTATTGTACTTGTTATTGATGAGTTTGCAGACTTGATTATGACCGCAGGAAAAGAGGTAGAATTACCGATTGGACGTTTGGCTCAATTGTCAAGGGCAGTTGGGATTCACTTAATTATTGCTACACAACGACCATCTGTTAATATTATCACTGGTGTAATCAAAGCAAATTTCCCTGCTCGCCTTGCCTTCAAAGTTACCTCTAAGGTCGATTCTCGAACCATATTAGATAGCGGAGGAGCAGACCAACTGATTGGTCGTGGAGATATGTTGTTGAGTATTGGCGGGGATATGGTAAGGCTTCAATGTGCATTTGTAGATACGCCAGAAGTAGAAAGAGTGATTAAGTTTATCTCCGACCAGCAAGGATTTAGCACACCATTCTTTTTGCCTGAATACAATAGTGGAGACGGTGATTTTGGAAGTAGAGACTCCGTAAAACCTTCTGAACTTGATGATATGTTTGATGATGCCGCTCGATTAGTGGTAGAAAGCCAGCATGGTTCTACTTCTATGATTCAGCGTCGTTTAAAATTAGGCTATAATAGGGCTGGTCGTATTATGGATCAGCTAGAGGCTATGGGTATTGTAGGACCAAGTGAAGGTTCTAAGCCCAGAGAGGTATTGATGTATGATATTGCAGAGTTGGATAGGTTTTTGGCCGATATTGCAAGCAAAAGATAGTTTTTCAGTAGTGTAAAAAGCTTACGCAAAAAATATAAAAAGCACCTTTTGAAAATTAATTTTCAAAAGGTGCTTTTTGGTTTGTTATACTGCAAAACTCTCTCCACAACCACAAGTACGGGCGGCATTAGGATTTTCAAAATAAAATCCTTTTCCGTCCAAACCACCAGAAAATTCTAATGTAGTATTGAAAAGATATAGAAAGCTTTTTAAATCAGTAACTATTTTTTCACCGTTATCTTCAAAAACTTGATCATTGGGTTGGGATTCATTATCGAAATCCATTTTATAAGACAAACCAGAGCAACCGCCACTGACTACGGAAACTCGTACAAAATAGTCTTTGCCCATACCTTCACGAGCTCTGATTTCTTCGATTTGCTTTTTTGCGCTTTCTGCTACAAATAACATTTTAGTATTGTCTTTTAATTAGCCAATTTTTTGTTGATAATCCTTGATTGCTGCCTTAATCGCATCTTCTGCCAAAACAGAACAGTGGATTTTTACAGGTGGAAGTGCCAGTTCTTCTACAATAGTCATGTTATCTATTGATAATGCTTCATCTATTGTTTTTCCTTTCAACCATTCAGTAGCTAAAGAAGATGATGCAATAGCAGAACCACACCCAAATGTTTTGAATTTGGCATCTACGATAGTATTAGTAGATTCATCTACTTCGATTTGAAGACGCATTACATCACCACATTCAGGCGCACCTACCAAACCTGTACCTACATTTTTTTTGCTTTTATCCAAAGTTCCTACATTTTTAGGATTATGGAAATGTTCCATTACTTTTTCTGAATATGCCATTTTGTATATACCTATTTTAATATTTAATATTTATTTTTTATAAAAGAAACAAAAAGAAAAATAATAAAGTTTCCAACGACAAGACATTAAGAAAACGTATCATTTACATCTAGTGTTCTGTCCATTCTACTTGACTAAGGTCAATACCTTCTTTATACATTTCCCAAATTGGGCTAAGGTCACGCATGTGATTTACGCCTTCACTAATTGCTTTGATAGCAAAATCTACATCTTCTTCCGTATTAAAACGCCCTAAACTAAAACGCAAAGAAGAGTGTGCCAGATCATCTCCTAAACCTAATGCTACTAACACATAAGATGGCTCTAAGGATGCTGATGTACAAGCTGAACCAGAAGACAACGCTATATTTTGATTAAAAGTCATCATCAAGCCTTCGCCTTCTACGTGTTTGAAAGATATATTCGTTACGTGTGGCATACGATGATTCACGTCACCATTGATATAGGTTTCTTCCATTTGCATCAATGTCGCTTCAAGACGGTCTCTCATCTTGCTAAGGCGTTGTGCTTCACTAAACATTTCATTGCGAGCGATTTCAGCTGCTTTTCCGAAACCTACTATACCTGGTACAT
>CAYSTH010000242.1:0-2155 GCA_964433995.1 uncultured Francisellaceae bacterium
TAGGCACCTTATACAGTCGCGCAATCCATTTTCCCAAAGAAATATTGCCTGAAAATTTTAGTGCTTATATATTAGACTATTATTTACAAGAAGAAAAAAAACATACTCCCATTGAAAATAGCCAGGTAGAATATGCTTAAACCCATTATTATCATCCCTGCTTTTAGACCCGGTCAAAAACTTCTTGACTTAATAGAAGCCCTTAGCACATTTACGCCTGAATTTCATCATATTATTCTGGTGAATGATGGATCTGAGCCCAGCTATGACCCTATTTTTGCGCAAGCAGCCACTTATCCCATGGTACAAATCATCACTCATGGTACTAATTTGGGGAAAGGCCAGGCACTCAAAAGCGGTTTTAATCATGTGCTATGCCACAAAACAGACTCACTCTGTGGTGTGGTAACATGTGATGCAGATGGTCAGCATTTAGCGGAAGACATTATTGCACTTTGTCAAAAACTGTCTCAACAACCTAACACTTTATGGATAGGTGCCAGAAATTTCGATTTACCTCATATTCCTCTTAGAAGCAAATTTGGAAATATCTTCACAAGAAAATTATTCAAATGGTTCGTTGGGCTACATCTAACAGACACACAATCGGGATTAAGAGGCATTCCTCTCGAGTTTTTAGCGACATTGTTGAAAACTCAAACCATTGGATATGATTTTGAACTAGATATGCTGATGCTGGTCAAAAAGAAGCGCATCCCATTAAAAGAGCATCCCATTCAAACCATTTATGAAGAAAAAAATAAATGTTCTCACTTTAACCCGATTGTTGATTCAGTAAAAATTTACTTTGTTTTTTTTAGGTATCTGACCATTGCCTTATTTAGTGGACTTGTAGATTACAGTATTTTTATCCTGTGTTATTTTTTCAGTCAAAATATATTGATGGCAGAATTAACCGCTCGAACAATATCAGGTACTGTGAATTTTGGTTTGAACAAAAAAATGGTATTTCAATCTAAAGACAAAACTTTTCCAGAAGCACTGCGCTATCTATTATTGTGTTTAGTTAATTTAGGCGTGTCTTACGGCTTGCTAACCACTTTGGCCGATTTGGGAACAAACGTCTATTTTAGCAAAATCAGCGTCATGACATTTCTGTTTATTGCCAATTTTGCTATTCAAAAGGTATTGGTGTTTAAGCCACTCCAAGCCGCTTAGCGACCACTTCGTAGTGCTCGATAACCTCACCTAAATCTTGTCTAAAACGGTCTTTATCTAACACTTCTTTGGTTGTAGCATCCCATAATCTACAACCATCTGGTGTAAATTCATCGCCTAGCACAATTTCTGTTCCCATCACACCAAATTCTAATTTATAATCTACCAACAACATATTATTCTGTTCAAACCAAGATTTTAATACTTCATTGATTTTGAATGTCAATTTTTTCATCACATCAAGTTCATCTTTGGTTGCCCAATGAAAAGTCTCGATATGATATTCATTGACCATGGGATCGCCCAACTTATCGTCTTTCAAAAAATACTCAAATGTAGGTGGGTTAAGTATTTTTCCCTTTTCAATTCCATAACGTTTACACAAATTTCCTGCCGCGATATTACGAATCACGCATTCAATAGGAATCATTCGAAGAGAGCGAACCAATGATTCTGTTTTATTTAGCTTCTCTACAAAATGCGTTTTAATGCCATGGCTAGCCAATTTTTGCATGACCACTGCATTGATAGAATTGTTAAGCTCACCTTTATGAGAAAGCTTTGCATGCTTTTGACCATTAAAAGCCGTCGCATCGTCTCTGAATTCGCAAATTAATAAATTCGCATCTTCAGTTTTATACAATGTTTTGGATTTACCCGAATAAATTGCGTCTAACTTTTTCATGATTTTACCCCTTTCAATTCTTCAGCAGTCGGCGGTATGATAGAAATATCATATTCATTTTTTTCAGAAGGCACATTTTTAGGAACAGGAAAATCTTCTTGTCTTGCCTGTACGTTAAAATTATCAGGCACTTCTAATGGTGCTGTTATTTTAGCATCGTGATAGTCTTTTGCTTTATCTCTAAATAAACCACCAGATCCTTGTAAACTACCACAACCTGCCATCACAAAAGTAAAGCCTAATACAAATAAAATAAGTTGACGATGACTCATGATTTTAGTCCTAATAAAT
>CAYSTH010000243.1:0-2134 GCA_964433995.1 uncultured Francisellaceae bacterium
TAAAACTGAGAAAACAACTAGCGAATATAAGCGAGAATGACAAGAAAAATTCAGATGTTTTTTTGATAGTGAGAGAAGAAAAGGCTGTATTTATAAACTGCAATAAATACAGCCTGTAAAAATTAATTTGTCGCAGTTGATGTATCTGCGTTGCCTTCATGGCCATCACACAGTAACAACACTTTCATTTCGGTTGTAGGAATAGGATTTGTATCACTCGTGCCTTGAATATTCGCAAAGCAAACAGAAGAAAAAAGTAATGCTATAATAGAAGCACCAATTAATTTCTTGGACATAACTCACCTCAAGTATAAAAAAACAAAAACACAACTAACAACAAATGTCGTTTGCTATGCGTCTCATATTGTGCAAAAATTTATCAAGTTGTGCAAGTTTTTTCCATTGCAATTAACCTTTTAAGTTTAGATGCTTAGTTGCAATTATATATTCATTATACTGAGTTTAATTCATGACCGAATATTTACAGAGTATCTCAACAGTACAATGGCGATGCCGTAGAGGCATGCTTGAGCTAGATATTTTTCTTATGCCTTTTTGTGAAAAAATCTATCCTACTTTAAGCATCGAACAGAAAAATACTTTTATTGAATTATTAAATGAAAATGATGTGGATCTATTTGAGTGGCTAATGGATCGCTCTGAAAGTGATAAAGCACAATTTAATCATTTAATAAAATTAATTCGATCTCATCGTTTGGGAAAATAAATTTTTTGTGTTAGCGATTTGCTTGCGACATAGAAAAATTAAACGAATCGTTCAGTCTAACGTTCATGCGCAATCAGATTTATGGAAAATATTTTTTCATAATGGTCAAATAAGTATGGCTAAATTAACAGGCGATAGCTATCGTTCGCGTTGGTGGTTAATACTGTCTTTTCAACTACTAGATAAAACAAAAACCTATTCTATTGTTATACCTCGTTTTTTTTATCCATTACCTACCTATCGAAAATTAAGTGCCTATCTTTGGTTCTATGTCTAGATACTTTGAAAAAGTTCATCTTTATTAGTACTTCTTAATGACCGCTCATCGAATATGTACCATTGTACGCTTACCCGTCAATGTCCCTTGCCGATACGCTAGTCAAATATTTGACGCAATTACCAAAGATCACCAATTAAGAAGGCGCGCTGTATGAATAATCAACTGACGGATAATGAATTGGTAGATCTGACCCTAAAAGGGAATAAACATGCATTTGATTTATTAGTTGAAAAATATCAGTTTAGGCTAAATAAGCTTGTCTCTCGTTATATTTCCGATCAAAGTGAAGCGCTAGATGTGACACAAGAATCTTTTATTAAAGCCTATAATGCCTTGAGTCATTTTAGAGGTGACAGCAGTTTTTATACTTGGATATACCGTATTGCTATTAATTCTGCAAAAAATTATTTGGCTTCGCAAAATAAAAGAGCAATGGAAGCGAATGTCGAATTAATCGATATTGATCAAACATTACTCAAAAATGAAATCAAAGAATTTATCTCGCCGGATAAAATTATTCAATCAGATGAAATTGAACATGTTGTATTTAATGCAATAGACCATCTGCCTAGAGAACTAAAACTTGCTATCACACTTAGAGAATTAGAAGGTTTAAGCTACGAAGAAATCGCCGAAGTAATGTCTTGCCCTATTGGGACGGTACGTTCTCGCATTTTTAGGGCTCGCGCAGCAATTGAAAGAAGAATAAAGCATATTTTACGAGATGCGTGAAATAGAAACTATCTGCTGAAATTGTTTTGCTAAAACGGTAGAATACACTCCAAACAGTACATCATAATAATTACATCAAACTAACTAAGATTTTAGCAATGCAATATATTCGTAATTTTTCTATTATCGCCCACATTGATCATGGTAAATCAACTCTATCAGACAGGTTTATTCAGGAATGTGGGGGGTTAACTGCTCGAGAAATGCAAAGTCAGGTTCTTGACTCAATGGATCTTGAAAAAGAACGTGGTATTACAATTAAGGCACATAGTGTTCGTTTGAATTACAAAGCACAAGATGGCCATCTTTATGAATTTAATTTTATTGATACACCAGGCCATGTTGATTTTTCTTATGAGGTTTCTCGCTCATTGGCCGCATGTGAAGGTGCTTTA
>CAYSTH010000244.1:0-2133 GCA_964433995.1 uncultured Francisellaceae bacterium
CGCACAAAAATTTCTTTCCTGCATTTATCGTTTAAAACAAAACTATGGCCTTAACCATGTCATTGATGTCTTAAGAGGCAGTCTTGCAGAAAAAATAAAAAGCTTAAATCATCATCAGTTAAGTACATTCGCTATTGGTAAAGATAAAACAGCTGCTTATTGGAAACAACTAGCCTGGCAGCTAATTCATCGTGAATATTGCTATCAAGATACCAATCGTTTTAATGTTTTAGCTTTAAATAAAAAAGCAATTGCTGTTTTAAAACAAGAAGAGCAAGTTTATCTTTCTATCACTAAAACTGAAATCAAAGAAACCTCTACCAGTTTAACTAAATCTGAAAAACATCCTCTGTTTGAAGAATTACGTCTATTAAGAAAAGAACTAGCAGAAGAAGAAAATAAACCACCCTTTATGATCTTTAGCGATAGCACACTTCATCAAATGGTGCGAGATAGACCTAAAACCTTGCAAGATATGCTTAATATTTCGGGCGTTGGTCAACATAAATTACATCATTATGGCAGCCATTTTTTGAAGGTAATAAAAGGGTTTATTGGCTAGCATCTAATTAAAAAAAACAACCAACTGTGTTAATATATATCTAAATAACTTTAAAAAAAACGAGTATTAAATGCCTGGATGGAGGCTCAAAGAGCCGTAATCCGGAAGAAGAAACCCGGATTTCGCTTCGCTCTGAGTGATCCTGACGTATTTTTACTCAATTTATAGCGCAATTTAAACTCACTATGATTAAAGTTTATGTCATTCCCGCGTAGGCGGGAATCCATTTATCAAACAAAGTGAGGTGCCACTTTAAGAAATAGATTCCCGCCTACGCGGGAATGACAAAAAATTGAATCAAAAGGTTTAATATTGCTCGTTTGAGTAATTAAATGTCAGGATTCCTCAGCGCTTCGCTTCATCCAGGCTACATTTTAAATAGTTTTTTTAAAAACCTAGCATTTTGAAAGAGCACGGTACATAGATATCTTTTATGACATTAAAAACACAAAAGGGGGAGTTTAATGCCAATTCGAAATAAAATAAAAGTTTTATTGCATGGTAGAGAGGTAGGAAAGACAAGCCTTTTTGATAGATACATCAGTGATATTTTCTACGCCTCCAACCCGCTTAAATTTCCTGAAGCTGTAGATGAAAAACTCGAAAATAATGGTACTGTAAAAATTAGGCTTAGGGATAGATTCATTCCCCTTGAAGATAAACATTATAAATCAGCGTCAGTTCATATTTTATTATTTGATATGACAAAGCCAAATCCATTGTTAGATTTATCAAATACCTTATTGAAAATAAAAGAAGCTAATAAAGATAGAAAAAGAAAACAGCTTATTTATTTAGTGGGTACAAAAGCTGATTTAATTGCCAATACAGCAACGCTTCAGGCAGAAATGGCTCTTTTTTCAGAAAGTAATCAATTAACCGGATTTAAAATAACAAGTGCAAAGAAAAACCGAGGAATAAAAGAACTTTTTGCAGATATTGCTACGACCTATGTAAAAAATAAAAAGGAAGATGAAGCAGCCGAAGACGTTAAAAAACAGCTTATTATCAGGCTTAAAGCCTATGTTACAAGAATTGAATCTCATACCATAGCTACCCCTGATACTAATTCCACAAAAATTAATTTTGCTTATAACTTTAGTATTTTTTATCGTAAATCAAGAGCCTTAAATAGAGAAATAAATTATCTTTTGGCAAAAGAGATAATTAAAAGATTAGAAAAAAACTCCATTTCAGAGGCTTTTTCTGACGTAAATAAAATCAGAGATGAAATTATAGATAAAAATAATTTTCTAAAAAATAAAGATTTTGTGTCACGAGGGATTAATAGCGACGAACTAAATGCCATCATAGATGATGGTGAAAATGTAGTTAAAAATTCACCTAATTTAAGATTTCGTTAAATATTAACGACCTTATTAATGTCTATGACAGCCAATTTTCAAACGTACTTTAAATTGGTTATCCTTATCAGCCTCATTTGTTTGCATAATCTCATACCAGTCAAATTGGCCATGCAATTTAGAAGCAGTTAAAATAGCATTGTTAATTGCGTCACTAATTCCTTGCTCTGAACTACCTGAAAGTTCAACTACCGTGTAATCATAATT
>CAYSTH010000245.1:0-2106 GCA_964433995.1 uncultured Francisellaceae bacterium
TGTCCATTCCTGCGATAGCTATGGCTGATACTAACCCGCCTATGGTGGTTGGAATCAAGCTAATAAATAATGCTATTAAAGTTGTAATGTTTATTAACTGAAATGGCATATCTAGATTGTCATAATGATGAGTATACAATATCGCTAAAGGCAGAATTGTCATCACTAAAACTAAGGACAATAAACTCATACCTGCTAACAAAACACTTAAGGCAATTTCATTTGGTGTTTTTCGACGTTTGGCACTTTCTACCAAATGAATCATCTTATCTAAAAAAGTTTCTCCAGGGTTTACTGTCACTTTAAACACTAACCAATCTGATAAAACCTGTGTACCTCCTGTTACCGCATCTTGGTCACCTTCTGCTTCTCTAATAACAGGTGCGCTTTCACCTGTAATCGCACTTTCGTTTACCGCAGCAATACCCTTAATGACTTGTCCATCTCCAGGAATAATGTCTCCAGTTTCAACTAAAACATAGTCTCCTATTTTCAACTCATCTGAAGAAATTAAATCATAATGACTAAAATCAATTTTATTTCTTAATTTTTTTGCTTGTACACCTTCTCTTGTTTTTTTTAATGCCTTAGCCTGTGCTTTGCCTTTTGATTCTGCAATAGTTTCTGATAATGCTGAAAATAAGAGTGTTGCCCACAACCATAAAGTAGTCGCCAAAGTAAAGTCAGAAGGTATATAAAAATAATATGCTGTTAATACGAGTGTTCCACAATATGTAACAAACATTACTGGATTGCGAATTTGATACAAAGGAGATAATTTTGAGAGTATTTTAATGCATTTTTCATAAAAAAAAACTTTATTGCCTTTATCTTTCACCATCAATTTTTTTTTCATCGTTGTAACCCTGCTAATTGCTCTGCAATCGGCCCCATGAATAAAGCAGGTAAAAAACTTAATAATGAAACAAATAAAATAACACTTAAGATTAAAACCACAAAAATAACAGTATCGGTTGAAATAATTGAAACATGTTGAATGTGATTATTTTGTTCTACTATCGATATTTTTTGAGTTAAACTCCCTGCTATAGCTAAAACGGGAAATATCACGCCATATCGACCTATTAACATATTCAAACCAAATACAATATTAAAAAATGGCGTGTTGGCATTAAAGCTAGCAAAACCGCTGCCATTATTAATCGTTGTTGAAGTAAATGCGTAAAACAATTCAGTTAACCCTTTTCCTCCAATTTGAGAAATAGATTGATATGTAATAGGAATGTAAACTGAAATCGAAGAGAAGATTAAAATAGTCATAGCCGGAATTAAAATAGCCAACATGGCCATTTTGACTTCAAATACTTCGATTTTTTTTCCTAGGTAAGCTGGCATGCGCCCTGCCATTAATCCTGCGATAAACATCGTAATAAAAATATATAAAATTAAGCTATATAACCCTTGCCCTACTCCCCCTAAAATCACTTCACCTGTTAACATAAATAACAACGGTATCATGCCAGCAAGTGGCTGAAATGAGTCTATTAGTGCATTCATAGAACCATTTGAGCTTGCCGTTGCTATTACTGTCCATAAAGTTGAATTAAAAATACCGTGCCGATATTCTTTGCCAGCATAATTAAGCATCCCATTACTTGTTTCCAAAATACTACAACATAAAAATCCCAAAATAAGCACTAGCAATAACATACTTAATAAAGCAATACTTTGTTTAGGTTGATGAACCATTTTTCCATAAGCAAGAATGAAACTCACCGGTATTAACAACATTGACAACAATCCTAAAAAGTTTGAAAAAGGGCTAGGATTTTCAAATGGATGAGCAGAATTGGCGCCAAAAAAACCCCCTCCATTTGAACCTAATAGCTTAATCGCTTCTTGAGAAGCAACAGGTCCACCGGGTATCACTTGCGTTGGGCTATTAATATCCATAGAAGGAATAATAAGGTAATCATGAAAATTTTGAATCACACCTTGCGTGTTCAATAATATGGCCATCATAAATGACAAGGGTAATAAAATGTAAAGCACACCTCTTACGATATCTACCCAAAAATTGCCTAAAGAAGTTGAAGAAGCGCTAACAATCCCTCTGATAAATGCAGTGGCTACCGCCATCCCAGT
>CAYSTH010000246.1:0-2096 GCA_964433995.1 uncultured Francisellaceae bacterium
AAAAAAATTATCCTATTTTGTTAGAAGAAACAGATAATAGCCAAGCTGCCGCCGATATTTTAGCCGGCGTGCGAGCCTACAATATTACTTATTTAGGGATATATCATCGTAAACATTTTGTTTTATACCTTCAAGATGAAAATAAACAGACTGTCGCAGGGTTAACAGCTGAATATTTAGAAACACTGTGCACAGTTCATCTTGTCTGGATTAAAGATGAATTAAGAGGTTTGCACATTGGTACAGAACTGCTCTTAAAACTTGAAGAATATATTAAACCTAAAGGCTGTACGACTATTCAATTAGATACGACAGAATTTCAAGCTAAACCTTTTTATGAAAAATTAGGTTACAAGGTTGTGGCTACTTTGCCTAAAGGATTTAAAGGGCATGTGCAGTGGGTGATGAGGAAAGAGATTTAAATCTCATTTTTGTCATCCCAGGATTTAGAAAATATTATAGTAAACTCTCATTTGAAAAAGGAATTATTGTATGGCTCAGAATAAAACATCAACTATCAATGTCCTAGGCTCTAAAATACGTGTAATTGCAAAAAAAGAAGAAGATTACATATCACTAACTGATATGATTCGTAATTTTGAAGGTGGCAGCGCGCTTATTGAGCAATGGCTGAAAAACAAAGATACTGTGCTTTTTTTAGGTGTTTGGGAAAAAATTAATAACCCAAATTTTAATACCCTCGAATTCGAGGGAATTAAAAATGAAGCTGGTCGAAATTCTTTTCATCTTTCAGCTAAAAAGTGGGTAGATTTAACTCAAGGCTGTGGCTTAATTGCAAATGCAGGCCGATATGGCGGCACCTATGCCCACAGAGATATTGCCCTTGAATTTGGCAGTTGGCTAAGTCCAGAATTTAAACTTTATCTCATCAAAGAATTTCAACGCCTTAAAGAAGACGAAAATCGTCGATTATCGTTAGATTGGAATCTCCATCGAACTCTTTCTAAGGTCAATTACCGCATTCATACTAATGCGATTAAAGAACACATTATTCCGGCTTTAATCAGCTCGGCGCAAGCCATTTTTGTTTACGCTAATGAAGCAGATGTGCTTAACGTAGCGCTCTTTGGGAAAACAGCAAAAGAATGGCGTGATGCTAATCCTACTTTAGAAGGCAATATGCGAGAATATGCTGATGTTGAACAATTATTAGTGTTAGCAAATATTGAAGCAATGAATGCAGAATTCATTCATATGGGCTTAACTCAAGCAGATCGTCTTAAAAAATTGAATATCAATCATGTTTAACGCTTGAACATGATCCATTGAAACCACATTTGCACGAGTTGCTAATAATGTTTTAAAAATATTCAATTTTCTTTGTTTTTTTTCATTAGACCTTTCAATTCTCTTTTGCAACCATAATGCTGCCCATGGGGCTACAAAAATAGCTACAATTGTTAACAATCCTAACATGCCATTTGACAATGAACTATTATTCCATCCAATTATTTCATTTAACATAATCTTTTATCCTTTATTGAAATTTTTTACATATGCTTAAATTCATTAAGAAAATATTTTATTAACTTCGATAATACAGAACTATGCACCCTCATTCCCGTTTTTCTTAATTGCCACAAACCACTTTCAGGAAAGGTAAAAAATATTTGTATTAATCTTAAAGTGTTTGGATCTTTACTTTTTCCGCTTTCAATTTTTTTTAATGTTATTTCACTGAGCCCAAAAGCCTGGGCTAGATCGTGTTGACTAATATCTAAACTTTCACGTATTTTAATTAGATCAATTCCTGTAAAATCATCTTCATAAACAGATTCAAAAATAAAACTTGAAGGTCCTTTTTTCCCTATTGAACCTAATAATATTATTGGGTTTTTTTCATTAACCGAAATATTTTGAGCAAAGCAATAATCTGCGTATGCTGGATTTGTTTTCAAGGGAATTCTATCCATGAAAACTGGAAATAATTCTCCCTTTTTAGAAATATGCTTAATTTTGAAAAGACTTAATTCTGGAGAAACAGGAATGGCATTTTTTAATTTCACATAATTTTTATCATATGATAGCTGGTAACAATCTTTTTCTTCAATATACTTTAATTCTCCTACAAATAT
>CAYSTH010000247.1:0-2058 GCA_964433995.1 uncultured Francisellaceae bacterium
CCTTGCGCCGGATATTATCGAATCCATTCTGAACGGGACACAGCCGCGCACGTTAAGGCTGGAGTATTTGATCAAGATCAGGGAAAAGAATTTGGAGGAACAGCGACAATTGATTCAAAAAATAGCACCTATATGATTCTTATCCAAGAATTTAACACTAAAACCTGTGGTTGTTTATTTATTAAAAGCGGGATAGAATTATAATAGGAACTGGATCTCATCTGAGATTTCTTATGAAAAACAAAATCTTTCTATTTATTCTTGCGTTTTCTATTCTAAGTGCTTCAGCCCCATCCCTCTCTGCCGCTGAAATCACTATGGGACCGAACTGGCTTTCTGTGGGAGAGACAATTATCCGTCCTGAATATTTTTATGAATATTGGATGGACATCAAAAAAGATACTATCGATGTAAAACAATGCTCTGAGATCAAAATGAGAATGAACGGCGACGAAAAACAAGAAGAATATTATGGTGAAAATATAGATTACTCTATTATCGGTCAAACAGGCGATGTCATCGCGTTGGATTTGACGCATTACACAGGCCTATTATGGAACCGCATAGTTCAGATTAAATACGTTCCAAGCAAATTCGCCTAAAAAGGAAATATTATAATTGAATGGAGTTACTGATGAAGAAGAATGCAATTTTTATATTGTTTATATTTATGGCGATTACAAGTCAGGCACAGGCGAAAGATATTTCTGAAAAAATTAATAATGTTTGCGAACAAAAAGCTACGAAAGAATACGCGGGCAAAAACGCTAGTTATATTTCAATGCGCAAGCCCGCTTTTATGACGATTTGCGCTTGCCAGCAGGAATCCCAAGAGGAAGGGGAAGAAAAATCCATGACTAAAATTAAAGAAAGTAGTGGGGGTTATTCCAGTTGCATTATCGACGCCGTAAAAAATATCGCCATGAAATGTTTGTCCGAAGATTCGGACCGGTCGGCTCAATTTATACAAGAATTCGACGAATTTATGAAAGCTACGGATAACATTAATAGGACCATCTATTGTTATAAAGGAGATTGCGGCTCTATGGATGAGGTTTCAATAATCGAAGCGCAGACCAGTTATTATGAAAATTTGCTTTACACAATAACCAGCCGCGCTTGTCATTAGAGCTTATTCTTCCTCTTCTTTTTGCGGAAATAGTTTGTCTAACCCCTCATACATTCTTCGTTCCACTTCAGGGTGTGCTTCGCGAACGGTCTTCTTATTGCCAGCGCTTTGATTTAAGAAATCCTCTACTGCGGCTGAAGCAGAAACCCCATCATCATTCTTAATGGCATCGCTAAACGCTTTGTTGCCGGATAATGTTCCGGAATTATATAGCATTTGCGCCAACAGGGTTTTACGGCAAGATTTATCAAAATATATTTTTTGCGTTTGGAGCCGCTCTCCCACGCCCCGCAAATAGGCCTCGCAGTTCATTTGATCGGTAGTATTATCCGCCACGCACACGCGGCGCAATTCGTCGATTGTAGGGTCTTTTGCTGCTGCAGCCGGGATAAAAAGAAGAGACAGCAAAAGCACAAGGATAAATTGCCTGAAAAAAATTTACTCCCCTTTTCTGCAAATCAGCATAAAGTTCTTTTGGCAAAAAGCAATAATTACCATTTGCAACCTTTGATTGTTTTTCTATAATATGAAGAGCAGTCAGCCCGTATTAAATCCATGGAATATGTTTATGAAAGAAAAATTATTCGTTATCTGCGTCATGTTGGGATTAGCCCCATGCATAGCATCAGCCGCCGATTCAATCGTTAATAGCTACCCTGAAGGGACTTCCTATTCCAGCCACAGTTCCAGGGATTGCAACCAAACTTATAGCGGCGAAAATGAAAAGAATTTGTACATTAAAAAAATTATGTGCTCCTGTAAAGCTGCTTATAAAAGTGAGTTTGACTCAACCTACACAGAGCGCCAGGCTGAGGCAGCCAATTCCTATAATGCCTGCCTGACAAAACATATTAAAATTCTAGCCTCCGATTTCTTCAGCGCGGACAAAAAAGAAGCGGCCTCAGAAGCAGATAAATTTATAGATAATC
>CAYSTH010000248.1:0-2057 GCA_964433995.1 uncultured Francisellaceae bacterium
AAGATGTTGCTGAAGTAAATCAATTATTGATTCAAAATATCAGCAGCTGGCCTGAGCAATATTTACCTGCTAATTATTTGTCGCAGTGATTATGACTTTCTGTCATGTTTTAACACCTACCCCGCGTTCCAGCCTGTGCGCCTAACGGCGCAGGCTTCCACACGGAGCTAGCAAATGCCGCCACTGCCGTGGCTGAGATAGCTCCATGGAAACAGGTGTTATAAATAAATCTTAAGTTGTTTACAGCATTTTAAAAATGGCACCAAAACTGTCATGCCAGCGAAGGCTGGCATCCAGCCAATCATATCTTCAAATTTTATTCTTTAAATCCTAAATAGATAGACTGGATGCCAGCCTTCGCTGGCATGACAATTTTCTAATTCAGTTGCACTTCAAATATTTCATTCTATAAAATCAACCCGATTTAAAATTGACCATATAAAAAGGATGAAATAATGAAGGAATTAACACTCGGACAAACAAAACATATTACGGGTGGAGCGGGAGCATGGTCACTTGTTTTGAAAATTGCTTTTACTACTTTTGTAAACATTGGCAATTATATTATTCACAAAAAAAATCATCGTGAAAAAATTACCATAGAAGGGCTAGCCATTGCTGCAGGTTCGGGCATGATTGCAGGGAGTGCTATTCATCGTGACAAATTAATTGAAAGCAAACCAATAACAGATGATCTTCCATAGCACTGGTGGACACGCTTTACGCTTTGCCCAACCTACCAAAGAATGACATTTTCAAGACAATAGCTACGATTTTGTTCACAATGTAGGGTGGGCAAAACGCGCAGCGTGTGCCCACCATTTTTAGACAACAAAAATCTTACTCAAATACTATTTAAAATTTTGAACATATTTCACCCCACCTTCCGTTGCTTATCGCAACTTCAGATGGGGCTAGCAACTGTTGCAGCTGCCGCTGCAAAAAGAACCAAAACAGACGTTGTTAAAAGAATAATCGTTATAAATTTAGGGTGCTATAATTTAAGACAAATAAATATTTTAAATTTATCTGAACATAATATCAGCTTATTTTATAAATGGATGTATATGTTAAACCCTTACGAGAAACCAAACAATAAAGATGCTCCGAATCAAATTGAAAAATATGCTTTTATATTTAATATGTATAATCTTGCATTGAAAGATAGAGAAATCATTCAATCTAAATTAAAATTTTTCATCGGATTAAGTATTTCATCATTACTATCTATCTTTTTTTTCATTGAAAAGTTCCAAGACGCTTATTTTTTTGAAAAGCATGGTCTAACAAAATTTTTTATTTTCAATTTAATAATATTGCATATTTTTTGCTTTTATTTCATTTTCAAAGTGTTTGGTTTTATTGACTATAAAGAAATATCTGATTTAAAGAAAAAAGATTTGAAAAAAAACCTGAATACCTTTTATAAAGAGAATAATCACGCATTAATTGAATCATTCAATAGAAACGAAGACCTAAACATACAAAGAAGAAAAGATATAAAATTTTTATTTATTTTGTATTACATCATAGGCATTTTACACTTAATTTGGTTTAGCCTATATCTGATTTGGAAAACTTTTTCGAAAGGTTGTATATGAAAAAAACTGAAAAAAAACCAGGTATCAAACCTAAACCAGGAAATCCTGTTAAAAATAAAAAAGCAGCCTCAAAAGCAAAAAAATCATCGAAAAAAATAAAAAATGCAAAAAAATAACTAATTATTTATCACGCTATTCGAAAATAGACCCTAAGAATATTATAAGATTCTGCAATCTAATTCTCTTTGCAGCGGAAGCTGCAACCTTTGCTAGCCCCGTCTGCAGTTGCGGTAGCAACGGAAGGCGGGGTAAAAAAATTAATTAGACTTTGCCAAAACAAGCTTATGCTTTTCCACAAAATCAAGCAGTTTATTTAAAGCACCACGATTTTCGTTCAGCACGGCTTTACCTGCTTGCCCCCTATTTTCTCGCAACTGCTGATTTTTAAGGAGCATCAACACTTTATCACGCTATTCGAAAATAGACCCTAAGAATATTATAAGATTCTGCAATCTA
>CAYSTH010000249.1:0-2055 GCA_964433995.1 uncultured Francisellaceae bacterium
AAAACAATGAAGCAAACAGAAACAGGAAAAAACAGATTAAAAGGGCAGCTTCCAGAAGGAACAGTAGTTGCGCATAAAACAGGTTGGTCTGGCACAAACAAAGATGGCATTACAGCCGCAGTTAATGACATTGGGGTTGTATTCTTACCCACTGGACGTCATTTTTTTATCAGTGTCTTTGTGACTGACTCCAAAGAAGGTTCAGCGGCAAACGAAAAGATCATAGCAGATATAGCTAGACTTACGTGGGACTATTTTAACAAAAAGATGAAATAAAACGAGTGGCCAGATGATTGACTGCTAATCTTATGCTTCCGCGAAATGATGATGAAAAAAAACAATACGTTAACCAAACAACCAACCACTCTAGAGTGCATAGCTGTTTTTCTTTAAAAGTTCTTTCTGCTTTAAAACATTAAACTTAAAAATATGACTACTCAAAAAATTACTCCCTATTTGTGGGTAGAGAAAGATGCTAAAGCTGTAGCAGATTACTACCTATCAATCTTTAAAGATGGTAAACTGAAAGATTTTCGAAAGTTCAACAGTGATGAAAGCGGAAATAATTCAGGAATAGAAACAGCGCTGATTGAAATAGCGGGAATGGAGTTCAGCATACTGGCAGCAGGTCCTCTATTCAAATTTAGTGAAGCAGTTTCTTTTGTTATTAACACAAAAGACCAAGCTGAAACAGATTATTATTGGGATGCTTTAACTAAAAATGGTGGTGAGGAAAGCGCTTGTGGATGGTGTAAAGATAAATATGGTTTATCATGGCAAGTTGTTCCAACGGAATATTTTGAATTGATACATAGCACCGACTCAAGTGTACGAGAAAAAGCCCTTAGGAATACCCTAAAGCAGAAAAAAATAATACTTTCAGAACTCAAATGAATATACTTAGCAGCGCCTGCCAAGGAGATTAAGAAAAACACAAGCCAGATGTGGCCAACTGGAAAGGGTAGGGAACAAAAGAAACCAACCTCATTTTGCTTGCCAGGGTAAGGTGTTTCACCAAGGGCTCTGAAAAACGTACCTATCATTATGATTTAAAAGGAAGAATCACTAAAATAATTACTGAGCGAAATGCTCCTCATAACCCTACCACCATAACCGACACATATTTCTATGATACACAGGATCGTGTTACCAAAATTAACAAATGGCTGGGTCGCGATGTTATTTATATCTGGAACAACGACAGAATAATAAGAGCAGAGGTTTATCAAGATGATGAGCTTATTCAATATGCGAATTACGATTACGATGATATGGATAATCTAGTGGGTGTAGAACCCCTCTACAAGCAGAATGATTGCTCCTTTAAAATGTCTGGCGTAACGGTCTACCTTTATTTTGATGATGGCAATTTGTACAAATCGCGGACTTACAACAATCCGGGTAACGATCACGAGCCATTACTTATCACCACACGCACGTATAAAAATTACTTGAACATAAATTCCCCTGTATCCCTTTTTGAATTTCTTCCAATAGTTAACTCTCAGAATAAACTTGCAGGAAGCTACCGCTATGAAAATCATTCGATACCGAAAGACATAAACATACCTGCAATCATACGAATTTCGAGAGGATGGGCTTCCTTCAAAGCGAACAGCCTCAGCGCCTGGTGAAACACAGACTACCAGCTACTTCTATTATCAGTGGGTGGGCAAACCTGATTCGCAGTTATGGAATTAGACTGGTTTTCGTTTTTCATCGACTCATTGGATACAAACCTCAAGACAAATTATTTTACTTCATAGACTCACCTGAAATTAGAGACTCAACATTGGAATGGGTAAGTTGGGTAATTCCTTTTTTGACAATTGAGCTATTATTTTTATGGATACCATCCATAAAAATAAATACAATTAGATAAATAGGGAGTTGGAGTTGGATTTCGATTCTGGTGACCTCAAAGTTATGGCAGGTTTCAGGTCACCTCCTGGTTCTCATTTATTATGCATTTACATGGTATTTTTGGTAATGGCTGAAAAACAAAAAAGCCTGCAAATCATAAAATTTGCAGGCTTTTTATCGATACTAACTGTA
>CAYSTH010000250.1:0-2036 GCA_964433995.1 uncultured Francisellaceae bacterium
ATGCGCCAAGATTAGAGAAATGGTTAAATCAAAATCATCATGGCAAAATGGATTACATGACTGATTATTTTGATAAACGATTAGATCCAACCTTGTTAGTTCCTGACTCAAAGAGTGTGATTTCATTATTGCTGAATTATTATCCGCCAGATTTTCAAAATGCAGATAGTTATAAGATTTCAAAATATGCCTACGGAAAGGATTACCATTCTGTTTTAAAGAAGAAGTTAAAGAAATTGTTACGAGCTATTCGAACTGAAATTGGTGATGTTTCTGGTCGTGCTTTTATGGATTTTGCGCCGGTTATGGAAAAATCTTGGGCAGCCAAAAGTGGTTTGGGTTGGATTGGTAAAAATGCTAATTTAATTACTCAAAAAACAGGTTCATTTTATTTTATTGCGGAACTAATTTTGGACTTAGAACTTGAATATGATTATGCTACAACTGATCATTGTGGTTCGTGTACGGCTTGTATCGATGCGTGTCCAACTGAAGCCATTGTTGCGCCTTATGTTGTTGATGGAAGCAAATGTATTTCTTATTATACCATCGAGCTTAAAGAAAATATTCCGCAGGAGATGAAAGGAAAACTAGACGATTGGATTTTTGGTTGCGATGTTTGTCAAGATGTTTGTCCGTGGAATCGTTTTTCAAAAGCGCATAGCGAACCTTTGTTTACACCTTATCCTGAATTGTTGTCTTATTCTAAAAAAGACTGGGAAGAAATCACCGAAGAAACGTTTGCTAAAGTATTCACTAATTCGCCTCTAAAAAGGACTAAATTGGAAGGATTGAAACGTAATATTGCTTTTTTGAAGTAGGTTTTTTTGTTACTGGTAAGTTGAGTAACGATGATATAAATGGCTTAGGGTGTTTTAAAAATCAATTAGATTATATTGGAAATTCAGTGACAGGTTTTGAAACCGCAGTAACTATTGTTAGAATTGCAGTAGCGAGTTTTGAAACCGCAGTGGTTTCTATTGGAATTGCAGTAGGAAGTTTTGAAATAGCAGTAGCTTACTTTATAATTGCAGTTGTAAGTTTTAAAACCGCAGTAGCTATTTTCAGAATAGCAGTAGTAAGTTTTGAAATGGTAGTAGCTTACTGTAGAATAGTAACTGTGATTTTTTAAATAGTTGTTGCTATATTTTAAAAATTGTTTAAAATGTAGTAGTTATTTATAGTTTATTTTATAAATGTATTTTGGAAAGTTTACAAAGGGCTTTTTTCTTTCCTAATTACCATTGTGGTATTATTATTGAAAAGTATTTTATATCAGAAATAATATAGCTTAAAAAAAACCACTTTTAAGTGGTTTTTTATAGTTGGTGATTTTTACTCTGGTTTTATTTCTTTGAATTCTAATCCGCTTATTTGAGCGAATTGAGGTGAGTTGACGCCAAACTTTCCGCGAATGTATTTTTTGAAATCTCTAGCTACATTTAACAGGCAATCTTCATCTTGATAAAACCTTTTATTGCGAAGAATGCGAAGATTTTCAAGCGTGTTGCTTTCTGTTGCGTTTTTTTCGTTGGCTTGGAGCAGTCTAGTGGCTTTAGCGGTTAACCCAACAATGCTTACCTCTTCTTCTAAAGGACTGTATTTGTCATCTTGTTCTAGTAAGTTTACTAAAGAGCGAAAGTTTTCGTATAGACTGTCATAGCTTTGACGGGAAACAGAAATGTTATTCATAGGTTGATCTGGGTTTTCTGTTTGCTTCTTTTTATTTACACGAACTCCTTGGATTTTTGCATTGATGGCTTTTGCATCTTCAATTAATTTAAAATCGACATTAGTTGAACTCATTGTGTTAATAATTTTGGTGGCAAGAGGTTTTACATCTTGAAAAACTAGTTGGCGTTCATCAATTGCTATTGATAGCGTATTGGCTTGGTCTTTTACATCTTGATGAAGGTTTGTCATTTCTGTGACAAGTGCCTCAAGAAATGGAAGTTGTAGTGTGTCTTTTTGCGGTGTGTACTCTGTACCTAATCCAGTTGCGAATGTTTTTAGTGCTTTTAGGTTTACAACATTTT
>CAYSTH010000251.1:0-2034 GCA_964433995.1 uncultured Francisellaceae bacterium
CCAAAGGTAGATAGGCAGACAAGGCAATAATACCACCAAGCTTTACTTGCTGAAGACCTGTGTATAAAGCCATGGCACCGCCTTGTGAAAAACCAGCTAGATAAATCTGTTCTGGCTTAAGGCCTGTGGCAATTTGTTCATCAATTAAGGTTTGAACCAATTGATGTGAATTCTCAATCCCTTTTTTATCTTCTCTATCCGTTAATTTTACACCCACAATATCATACCAAGCCGGCATAGACATACCGGAATTAAGCGTAACCGGTCGTATAGGCGCATTCATAAAAATATGACGGATTGCTATATCAGAAAGCCTCAACTCATTCGCAAGACCCGCCATATCAGAAGCATCAGCTCCCAAACCATGCATCCAAATAATAGAAACCTCTACTGGTAACTTAGGCTCACTCATTAAAACATTCAAAACATTTCCTTAAACAACAAAATCAAAGCTATTGATTATCGCCAAAGCCCCGAGCTATAGCAAGATGAATCATTTTCAATTTCAACAAAACAGAATGTTCCATAAATGAATTTTGTGATCAAATAAAAAAATAATGAGCAATTTTATTGCTAATATGGTATAATTGCGGCACCTATATAACTAAATAACATAAATAATAATGGATAACGATCTTATAGATGGTGAAGAAAATAATGCCATTCTAAACTCACATATATACCCCCCCGCCACAAATCGATATTAGCGATGACTATCTAGATTTTAACTCATTCGATAGCGAACTATCTAACGATAGCTTAACCAGTCATTCTAATACTGGGACAGTAGATGGCGAGAGCCTCACCCTAGAATATGGCTATAGTGAAGAAAGCGAAAGCACGATTACCTCTTCTTTTTTAACTCATAGCGAACTATTTGACGAATGGTACAGCACGCCTTCCCTCCCTTCCCAAGCTTACGTTGATCCTAATGGTGGTGACTATAATTATGATGAATTTAGGGAAAATGATTCTTCTTATTCCATTTTTCCAGGCAATCTTTTTGATGATGAAAGCACTTCCGAATCAAATGAAATTACTACGACAACAGAAGAAATAAAACCCAAACCAAAGGTAAATATTAAAAAAAGAAAAAGGCCTTCAATAGACGAAAAGAAAGCAGAACAACAAGAGGAAAAATTAAGAGGACCACACCTAAAGCCTAAGAAAAAAGAGGTAATAGAGCCTCCGTCTGGCTATAAAGTTCTACCTAATGACGCACCAATGCCACCGCCAGCAAGTCCTGAGAAAAATTATGGTTCAGCACCTTTAGTATACTTGGAGGGGGAAAAATATCGGTTTTTCGCAACAATGATCACTGATAAGGTTACTCATAGAATTTTAACTAAGGTGACACCCACTAAAAAACAAAAAACGGTTCCAGGAAAAGGGCAGCAAATTGAGTTATGCTTAGATCCTAATCTTCTTGAACGTTTAGAAGTGGAACTAATACATGAGCTAAACTATGAAGTTACACTGGATTCAATTAAAAAAAATCAACATGTTTCTCGTGGTTCATCGCAACAACAACTTACAGGCTCTACAGCTCAACTAATGTTTAAAATGCATGCGCTTAACATTAAAGATGTTAGCTCTAGAGCAGATAACGCCTATGAATGGGCGCATCTATGGGCTTGGAGCTTAGGTGGACCACAAGAGAAAGAAAATTTAGTTGCGGGTACCAGGGAATCAAATACAATGACTCGCGCTTTAATTGAAAATAGAATACGGGAGTTATTAGAAACTGAAACTGATAAAGTCCGTGTCAAGGTTAAATTACCCTGCCAATCTGAACTTCAAAAAATTCCAGATCTCATGGTTTTTAATCTAAGCTGGCTAGATAAAAAGACTCACAGACTTAAAATATTATCTGTCGAGTTAAATCCTCGCTCATCAAGTGCCTATACCCCGGAACTTGGCAGAATAATTAAAGAAGGTATAAATACACATCATTACCTAGATGAAGAAGATAAAGAAAACCAAGAAAATCAGTCTACTCCTACAGCTAGACGACTATTTAATTAACCTTAATTC
>CAYSTH010000252.1:0-398 GCA_964433995.1 uncultured Francisellaceae bacterium
ACAAAAAGAAATCAGAACAGTTTAGTGCATTTAGATTACAAGGTATTTGTAACAATGTACTTATAAAAAGAACACAAGTATGCTCCAACAAATGTAATGAATGTTCGAAACTTCAAGATTGTGTCATAGAAGATCATGACAAGAAAAAAAAATGATAATATGGTTTTTACACCGTCATCCCTGAATTTATCCAGATATTTTGTTTCATCAAAACGGTGGGAAAATAATTTAATATTCATAAAATTCGAAATAGAATCAACAAATTTTCCGGTTAATACAGAACTGGCCTTGGCATAACGAACTTCGGCATTCGCCATCTTTTTAACATTGAACGCGCACCAGATTAAACGAACACTGGCAACAAGTGCGAACAATGCAACAACCGACCAATGTATTTT
>CAYSTH010000252.1:408-922 GCA_964433995.1 uncultured Francisellaceae bacterium
GATACAATTTACCACTGTTATGCTCATCAAAAATACAGAGCATATATGATCCAAATAATTATGGTCACCAAACATTAAATTTTTTATTACAAAGAAGAAATGACCATATTTAATATTAATAAGTTAAAAGATTTTGCAAAATCATTACCAAAAATTTCGAGATTGGATTATGATGAGCCAAAGCTTGGCGATGCAATATCTGAACATATACTAAACAAAATGATTCCAGAGGTACAAAAAATATTTGATTTTATAAAGCAGAGAAGAAAAGAAGAAGCTGAAAATATCAAGTAACCAATCAATCAGATAGCAGTTTTAAAAAATCGTAATTTATGATAGAATTATGGGGTTATTAATCAAGGGCCCGATAATGCAAAATTTGTTTCCAAAAACGCTTTTTCAATTTTACCGAAATTCGTTAAAAAAATTTTGGTGGTATATTCCGCTGGTTATTATGGCAACCGCATCTGTGGATATATTCAACAGTTTAATTAATCAGTTTATGGTCAAATGG
>CAYSTH010000252.1:958-2028 GCA_964433995.1 uncultured Francisellaceae bacterium
AATAATATTGATTGGTTCACTGCATCTATTCTTTTTGTTGCTGGAACTAATTGAATCATGGGTAAGTGGAATTATTATTCCAAACATGAAAAAGCATGTTTCACAAGATGTTTATGGCAGATTATCACAACAATCAGTTGCCTTTTTCAAAGATAACTCATCAGGATTTTTGGTTGAACAAATAAATTACGTGGTCGCCAAAGTTGCCAGAATAATGATCAGATATCCAAAAATCTTTTTAACGTTAATTGTAGCAGTATCTATAAATAGTTCCCTTATCCATAACAATAATTCTGTCCATTTGACGCAATGTGCTTAATCTATGTGCAACTGCCAAAGTTGTACGATCACGCATTAAATTTGCAAATGATTTCTGGATTGCAGTTTCTGTTTCGCTGTCCAGTGCACTGGTTGCTTCGTCAAGAACCAGAATAGGGGCGTTCTTTAATATCGCATGTGCAATAGCAATACGTTGACGCTGGCCGCCCGATAATGATATCCCACGATCACCAACATATGTTTCATACCCATGTTCAGTCCGCATTATAAAGTCGTGCGCGTGTGCTTTTTTGGCTGCTGAAACAATATTATTCATTTTTACACCCTTTTTACCATATCCTATATTTTCAGCCAGGGTACGATTAAAAAGTACAGATTCTTGGGGAACAAAAGAAATATTTTCATGTAAAGAATCCTGTTTAACGTCTGCAACATTTTTTCCATCAATTGTAATTGTTCCAGAATTCACATCATACAATCGCATCAATAAATATAACAATGTAGATTTACCAGCGCCAGATAACCCAACAATACCAACCTTTTCACCAGGTTTAATGTGTAAATCCAGATTTTTAATAATCCAATCGTCTTTATATTTAAATGAAACATTGTTAAAATCTATTTGGGTTTTCTTTGGTTTCAGATAAATTGCTTTCTTTTTATCTGTGACATTTATTGATTTTGATATGCTGACATATCCCTGGCTGGCGGCAGCCCAGTCTTCGATCATTTCCGGCAATGACCATGTAAATTCGCGAACCAAATTCATCATCATAAAGAATGCTGTTATT
>CAYSTH010000253.1:0-2022 GCA_964433995.1 uncultured Francisellaceae bacterium
GAAAAAAATATATTATTTCACCCCTACTTCATTACTTTGCGTTTTAATTTTCCACCCAATAGAAGCATAGAAATATCTGTACAGTAGGCCAAAGCATAGGCAAACCAATTAATTTTTCGATAATAGGCTTTTAAATCTACATCAACATATTTTCCAAAAAAATGACCTCTTGTTAGCATGCTAAAAACCAAACCTGCTTTGTTTCTCAGTGTTTGGCTAACATGTTTTGAGAACACTTTATCGAATTGTTTAATTTTTTCGGATGAGGTCAACATTTGATTGGTTGCAATTTCAATTTCTTTTTGTACAAAACTATGACTTCTAAAAGCACCTTGACCAAAAATAATTAAATTGCGTGTTAAAATATTTGCACCTTCTACTGTAATACTAATAGGTGTGCCTTGATAAGCTTTAGCCAAGTAGTTAGCAGGACCTTGCATAATCCCTTTGCCACCATGAATGTCCATAGCATGATTCACAACGGTTCGTGACATTTCGGTCATATGACATTTGGCAATTGCCGTGATCACGGCAGGTTTTATCTTATTATCAATAGCAGAAATCGTCAGCATGCGCGTTGCTTCCAACTCATATGCTAACCCACCTATTTTAGCAAGCGCTTCTTCTACGCCTTCAAAGTAACCGATTGATAAACCAAATTGTTGACGAATTCGAGCATAAGCGCCTGTCACTCTATAAGCTAATTGACCTGAAGCCGTAGACAATGCTGGTAGTGATATTCCTCTGCCTACTGATAAACATTCCACCAACATGCGCCAGCCTTTGCCAATATAGTCTGGCCCACCAATAATATAATCTAGTGGCACAAATACTTCTTTTCCTGATGTGGGGCCATTCATAAAAGGCACATTAAGAGGGTTATGTCTTCTACCTATATTTACCCCTGGTATGGATGTGGGTAATAAAAACAAGGTAATACCTAATTCTTTAGTATCGCCTAATAAATGGTCGGGATCAGTTAATCGAACGGCCAAACCCAGTAAAGTCGCTACGGGAGCTAAGGTGATATATCGTTTATTCCAAGAAAGTTTTACACCTAGAATTTCTTTGTCATCAAATTTTCCCCGACAAATCACACCTATATCTGTCATATTGGTTGCATCACTACCTGAGTGTATCCCGGTTAAAGCAAAACAAGGTATTTCTTCACCCTTTGCGAGTCTGGGCAAATAATATTGTTTTTGTTCCGATGTGCCATAATGGATTAACAGCTCACCTGGCCCTAATGAATTAGGCACCATCACGCTCACAGCAGCCCCAATTGAACGTGTTGCAATTTTGCTGATCACGCAAGAATGTGCTTGTGCTGAAAAACCCAAACCACCATATTCTTTGGGAATGATCATGCCAAAAAAACGATGTTGCTTTAAATAGCGCCAATCGGAGGCTGTCATGTCTTTGGTTTCATTCATTTGCCAATCATTTAAGTTTTGGCAAAAATGCTCTACTTCATTATCTAAAAAGGCTTGTTCAGCATCATCTAACTTAGAGTAAGGGGTGCGTTGTATAGCAGCCCAATTAATTTTACCGTTAATTAAATCTGCCTCTATCCATCTGTCTCCCGATTCTATTGCTTCTTTTTCAGTTTCACTCATTGGTGGTAAAGCTAATTGAAAGTAATGAAGTATGGGTGAAATAATATATTTTTTTCTAAATTCAGAAAAATGAAGGAGAGCCGCATAAGCCATATAAAGAGGCCAAATAACTAAACCTAAGTAACCTAGATCTCCCCAAAGCTGCCAACTAAATAATAGTAAGCCAACCGCACCAGTAAAAATAGGTAACGGTGCCTTGTAGTAAGCTAGACCCAATAAAATACCGGTTAGTAATAAAATTTGAAGGACAACAAACATTTTACACTCCTTTGCGTGCAATTACGCTACGTGTCAACTTTAGGGCTGTCAACTCAAATTGTGGATTCATATTCAGCACACAAATTGAGAGCACCAATAATGAAGTCTAGTTAAAATTAATCCTTAATTTCCCTAGTGCAATAACTTA
>CAYSTH010000254.1:0-1990 GCA_964433995.1 uncultured Francisellaceae bacterium
TCAGAGTATTGTATTAAAATTGATTTAAATTGTTCTACGTCAAAACCATCAATTGAGTTCTTTTCTTGAATAAAACAGGTTAATACTTCTTGTAAAAAATGCTTTTTAAGTTGTCTTTTTTTATTAAAAAACAGACTATTTTCTAACTTTTTAAGATAACTTTTTATATCATCTTGTAGTGCTTGTAGCAATTGGGGCAAATTGGATGCTAATTGTTGCTGATAGTTTTTCAGGTTTTCGATCCGTAATTCCTGAAGTTTTTGACCTGAATCGAGCCAGGAAGAATCATTTAGTTCTCCTTCTTCTTGGCCAAGAAAGTGAAGCATCCCCAAAATATTTTCATGCAAAGGGATGGTATTTGGCGATTTAAAGTGTCGTTGCAAATGGTAAAAATGAAAAGACAGTGGCTGTACTTTGTCCGTGAAGTATTTTGTGTCAAATACATAATCTCCGAATAAGGCATTGGCAATTTCAATAGGGCCTGTGGTGCAAACAATAATGGACTTCAAATAAAGATTGAGTTCCTTATTAATGATGTATTGTAAAAATGTATCATCATCCTGTTGTAAAATGTGTTTTATTTCAGCATATTCTTTATTGAAAAAGATTTGCTTAATGATGCTTAATTCAGTTTGAAGCTTGGTTTTTAACCTTTTGATAATCATGGCATCTGTTTCTTTATTTAAATCTCGGACGTCTAAAATTTTTCGATTAAAATTAATAAAAAGTTTTTTATCCGACATGACCTTGCGAATACAATGCCTGATTTCTCGAGAAGAGCCATTTGGAATATCAAAATTTTTGCCTAATTCTTTCGATTGATGAATGTAAAATGTTTCTGCGCGATTTTTCATAGCCTGTAACATATAGCGATAAAAAAAGTTATTTGGAAATAGTTTTTCGGATTTACTTACAAAGTCATTATCGTATTGGGTAAGTCGGTTAATAAGGCCTGCCTGTACTCTTTCAATTTGGTTTTTAGCGGCATGGGGATCAACAATAGCAATGTAATCGTTGTTAGAAAGTATTAATTCTTTTCGGCCCATTTTAAAACTACCAATGTTAAGCAATAGTGGGGACATAACTTCTATTGTTGGAGGGAGAGTCGATGTGTTTACAGGAAAGTCAAAATCAGTATAAGAACCTAATGAATAAACAGGCGATAACCATCGTAAAATATCACTGGCTACTGCTAAATTTCCTCCCTCATGTAAGTGTTCAATTTCATCTTTATAAAAAGCAAATAATTTGATTTCATTTTCTGTTTGAACCAATTTTGGAAAATCGTGCGCATTCACAGGGTTAATTCGGTGCTCATTACAAAAACATCTCAGATCCTGGAGCGCTTCTGGGTTTAATAAAGAGGAGTCATAAATAAGATTAATCTCATCGGCTGGATTTTGTTCGCGCATTTGTGCAAGACGGACTTGATTCTCCAGATTAAGAAACAGAGATTGATTATTAGTTAGCCAAATCTTGGTGTGTCGATGAGGATTGTATTGGTATTTAGCGCTCATATTTATTCTTATTTAAAGTTAAGTATCGGATAACAAATACACTTCATATATTTTTAAAATCTTGTGGTGTTCTAAAATAAAATCAGTAACTACTAATTTAATTAAAGTATAGATTGCTGAATATTCCACAATATGTTATAAATATCGCGCTTTTTTTAATACACACACGTTTCGACACATGCGTTAGGGTCCCTTGTGGGTGGCGCATGGGAAGCGTGGAGGCATAACCCTGGAGAAAAAAATGAATGTAAGTATGCGTGAATTGCTCGAAGCAGGAGCACACTTTGGACACAGAACTCGTTTCTGGAATCCTGAAATGAGAGACTATATTTTCGGCTCTCGTAATAAAATCCACATCATTAACCTTGAAAAAACAATGGTTATGTTGAATGACGTAATTAACTACGTTGGCAGATTGTCTTCTAATAAAGCTAAAATTCTTTTTGTTGGTACTAAAAGAGCAGCCCAGGAAA
>CAYSTH010000255.1:0-1989 GCA_964433995.1 uncultured Francisellaceae bacterium
AATAGTTTACAAGTCGATGACTATATAAGATTTCTTTATTTCTTCTTGAAAGGATGTCGGTAAGTCTTGCCAATATCGGATATCGATTAAAATAGGAATATCACTCTCTCTAAAAGCTTCTCTTATAAGTTGAACACTGCCTTTTGGTACACCAAAATCAATTATCACTAAATCGAGATCACTACCTTCATGACAATTGCCACTTACCCTACTGCCATATGCCCATACTTCTGCCATAGGATATAAATTTTTGATAATCGTTTTTATTTTTTTGAATGTGGAATCTGAAATATTCAATATAGACATTATAGTATCTCAAGCATTTTCTTAGCATCGGATATAAAATCTTTTAATAATACTACTGTCTCTTCGGCAAAATCTTCTCCATAATCATGAGCAGTATCATTTCGATTATCTCGATATTTAAACCATCTTTCTACCGTTTCTTGCGTGAGTAGCCCATGTTTTAAAGCATGACGAAAAACATCTTTATAATTTAATCTATCTACATCCTTGGCTGAAGAGAAATAAGGTTTTATTTTCTTTCTCAATAGCTTGCCCATCTGCTCCAAAGCAACTTCGAAACATTTTATGGTTGAATTTCTATATATTTCATACTCTATCGAAGGTTTTTGAGAAGATAATAAAAGCTCATAAGATTTTTCTAAAATGGTGATCGATTTTTTCGCATATTCTGTATTTATAGTCATCATTCCCTCTCCATGTGCCGCTCAATTCAAATTAAAAAGCCCATAATGATATGGGCTTTAAAAATAAATCCATTTTAGATGAAATATCCTAGAACGGGATTTCATCATCCATTTGTGTCGCGAAATCTTCTGTCATCACGGCAGGTTGTGCTGGTGCTTGAGGCGCACGTCCCATAGGGGCACTACTAGCATAATCTTGTGAATAGCTGTCAACTGGTGGGAAGTTACCCGCGCCACCTGGTGCGCCTGCGCCTTTGCTATCTAACATTTGCAATTCACTTGCGACGATTTCAGTTGTATATTTATCTTGGCCATTAGCATCCTGCCATTTACGCGTACGTAAACTACCTTCAAGATACACTTTTGAGCCTTTACGTAAATACTGACCTGCAATTTCACCTAAGCGGTTAAACAACACAATACGGTGCCATTCGGTACGCTCTTGTGTTTGACCAGTTTGTTTGTCTTTCCAAGATTCTGAAGTGGCGACAGAAATATTGGCAATTGCCGCGCCGCTTGGCATATAACGCACTTCGGGATCGTTGCCTAAATTACCAACGATGATAACCTTGTTTACCCCTCTAGCCATAATGAGCTCCTTTTTTGATTTTCATAAAATAAAAAAACTGTGGTTAACAGCCAAATGCCAGCTAACCCCAATACAAACAATACAACGCTGATTTCAGTGGAATGTTGCTTTAACATGCCACCTGCTGTTCCTCCAAAAAATATGCCCAAAAATTGCGTGGTAGAATACACCCCCAACGCCATTCCTTTTTGATCTTTGGGTACCATGCGAGAAAGAAAAGAAGGCATAAACGCCTCTAAGAAATTGAATGCCGAAAAAAATAAGATCATCGCAATAAACAAGCCTGCCAACGTATGCTGGTGTACTGTAAAAGGCAAGAGTAAATATGCCAATGCTATGCCTAATGTGACAATGGCCATCTGCATAAAACGTTTTGCCGTTTTAAAATGTTGATTGCCTGTTTTTCTGGCTAATGGAAACACCACTAAAAATGAAACCACAAAAGCCGGTAAATAAACATACCAGGTTTGATTAGCAGAGACGTTTGCGATATTGATGACGCATTCAGGTATAAATAAAAAACTTGCCGTAAATAAAGCGTGTAAGGCAAATACCCCAAAAGCAAAACCAGAAATGCTTTTTAAGGTACGCCAACCAGACGCTGAAGGCTTAAAGACATTGTTAAGCGATTGAATACGGTTATATTCTTCACTTTCATTGGGCTCTTTTAAGTTTTTTACCCACCAAAAA
>CAYSTH010000256.1:0-1983 GCA_964433995.1 uncultured Francisellaceae bacterium
TGTGAATTCACTGAGTTCTTCCGTGCGTCTAAAGGGAATACCAGTGCCAATTAGCGCTCTTTCAAAATCAAGAGAGGGGCTAATACGAATACGTTTGTCGTTTAATTGTGCGCCGCTGCCACGAGAGGCGGTAAACAGTTCATCATGAAAAGGATCATAAATAATACCGTGTTCGATACGATTCTTAATCATAATACCAATAGAAACACAAAACTGAGGGAGGCCATGCATGTAATTTGAGGTGCCATCGAGAGGATCAATAATCCATGTCACGTTATCGACTTGCGAATTAGTCACTTTATATTCTGGTTCGCTTAAACCAGATTCTTCACCTAGTATTTCGTGATTAGGATAGGCTCTTCTAATCATATCGATAATGACTTGCTCACAGGCAAGATCAATATTGGTGACAAAATCGTTATACCCTTTTTGTTGCACTTTTAATGAGTGCAGTTGATCGATAGCTCGAATCATGATTTGGCCTGCTTTACGCGCAGCTTGAACGCCAATATTGACTAACGGGTGCATAGTCGCCTCTTTATTATCAGTTTTGTTAATGAGCAATTCGGCATTATAACTTAGCGCAAAAAATTGTCACCTATTTGGGGAAGAGATTATAATAACTTCGATGTCTAAATTAGTGGGTAAGGTAACTGTGTTAAATCTAGATCAAATTAAAATCGTACTTGTTGAGCCTTCTCATCCTGGGAATATCGGTGCAACTGCACGCGCCATGAAAAATATGGGATTATCTAATTTAGCGTTGGTTTCACCTAAAAAGTATCCCAGTGTAGAAGCGACTGCATTAGCCAGTGGAGCAGATGATTTACTTCAAACTGCCTGGGTAGGGGATAATCTAGATGAAGCATTACAAGATTGTTCTCATATTTATGCCACAACGGCACGTCACCGTAAATTAGGTTGGCCAAGCTGTGATGCACGATCTGCTGCAACCGAAATTTGTGCACGCCAGCTAGATACCAGCAAAAAAATAGCCATTTTATTCGGCTGCGAACGAGTAGGGTTAGATAACGATACACTCACTCGAGCGCAAACACATATCTATATTCCGACAAACCCGGCTTATTCATCATTGAATTTATCACAGGCTGTGCAATTAATTACTTATGAGCTTAAAATGGCACATGACGGTTTAAATCCTGTTTTGCCCGTTGAAGAACGAGAAGCGCCATTGGCCAGCTATGAAATAGTCGAAGGTTTTTATCAGCACTTAGAAACCATGCTCACCCATATTCATTTTCTCGACCCTAAGCAGCCTAAAATGCTGATGGGCAGGTTACGCCGATTATTTAATCGTGCGAAATTATGTGAAAAAGAAGTGCATATTTTACGTGGTATTTGTAAAGCGGTATTAAGCAAAACACCCAAGCTAAATACTTGACTATTTTTGTCTACTATGACACATTCACGGTCAAATGAAACTCACCACAAAAGGCAGATATGCCGTCACAGCTTTAGTTGATATGGCCATTCATGGGCATGCAGCCCAGCGGCCTGTTACTGTAAATGAGTTATCTGACAGACAATCAATATCTCAGACTTATTTAGAGCAACTAACCGGGGTATTACGCGCAAAGGGTATATTAACAAGCGTAAAGGGTCCAGGTGGGGGTTATGTTTTAACTAAAGATCCAGATTTGATTACTATTGCAGAGATTATCACAGCCGTAAATGAGCCTGTAGACAGCACGCGATGTGGTGGAAAGCATAATTGTCAGGCGGGCAAGGTTTGTTTAACACATACCTTGTGGACTGAGCTCAATGAAACGATGCAAACTTTTTTGCAAAATAAAACACTTGGCGAGCTAGCCAGAACAGAACAAATTAGACAAGTCGCCATGCGACAAACTTTGTCTAAAACAAATACCGTAAAAATACATTTTGAAGATAGTACTAGGTGTGGAAGTGAAACAAATTTATCTTGATTATGCCTCAACAACATTAGTGGACCCAGCAGTTATT
>CAYSTH010000257.1:0-1965 GCA_964433995.1 uncultured Francisellaceae bacterium
TGAATCCAGTCCTTCTTTAGCGAGTTGAAGGAAAGCAGTTCTTTTTTGTGCAACGAGAGATTCAGCTGTTTCTTTAAGTGCAAAATGTTCTATAAAATGAGCCGCTTCTATTATGTCAGGTGAGCCGACCATTTTTTGAAAATCGATAAGAGAAGTGTCAATACCCAAATGAGTTAGCACAGATTTCCAGGCGCTTTTATGTCTTCTTTCGCTAAAAACCAGCGTATCATCTAGGTCGAAAAATACAGCTTTCAAATTGGTTAACATTTTAGATTACTTCACCTGAACGAATCAATGCATAAGCCGAATGATTATGAATGGACTCGAAATTTTCAGACGCAATTTCATAAGCCAATACCGCATCGAGCTTTTCTAAATTCATCGCAATATCACGTACCACATCTTCAACAAACTTAGGGTTGTCATAGGCTTTTTCAGTCACCCATTTTTCATCGGCACGTTTTAAAATACCAAAAAGCTCACAAGTGGCTTGGCGTTCAATCAGTTGGATTAAATCATGAATGCCAATATGGCCATTGGTGACAACCTTTAGTGTAATTTCAGAGCGTTGATTGTGCGCCCCGTACTCAGAAATTTGTTTAGAGCAAGGGCATAAACTGGTCACTGGTACAACAACCGTAATTTGATTGACCACTTTACCATGAGCAATTTTGCCTGAAAGCGTCACTTGATAATCCATTAAGCTTTTGGCACCTGATACGGGAGCACTTTTAGTGATAAAAAAGGGAAAACGTGCTTCATAATAAGCACTTTCAGCATGTAATCTGTCGATGATTTTTTGTAGCAGAGCAGGCGTGTGTGATACCCCTAATTTGGTATCTGTTTCGTTTAATATCTCAATAAAACGAGACATATGCGTGCCTCGTACAGTAGCGGCTAAATTCACAAACATGCCAAATGTTGCCAGCGTATGCTGAGAAGGTAAATGCCCATCTTCCACCAAAACGGGGTGTAATAATTGCTTAATACCGACTTTGTCTAATGCAATATTTCTGGCATCTGCGCTATTTTGAACATCGAGCATGGGGGTTTTCGTAGAAGTTGTTTTCATAAAAGTTACTGCTCTTTATGCTATGGTCGATAGGAGTTGAGTGATTTTGTCTCTGACTGCTTTTTCAATGCCTTGTTCATCTAAACCGCAGGCTTTTAACATGTCTTGTTGAGCACCGTGCTCTGCAAAATAATCGGGGATGCCCAGTTGAAGAACAGGACAAGATAAAGCATGCGCTTGCAATGTTTCTAATACGGCGCTGCCTGCGCCACCGGCAATCACATTTTCTTCTAAAGTAATGATTAAATCGTACTGTTTGGCCATTTGTACTACCATGTTTTCATCTAATGGCTTAACAAATCGCATATTCACCACGGTTGCATTGAATCGTTCTGCCATATTAAGAGCAGAATGAATCAGGGTGCCAAAACATAAAAAAGCGATTTTAGGCAAAGACTGATTATTAGAGACAGATGTTTCTAAATGCTCACGAACGATGAGCGCTTTACCCAGTGGAATGGGTTTAGGTGGCACTTCAAATTCGAGAGGATTGTCTACACAGTTTTCTCTAGGGTAACGTACGGCAGAAGGCCCTTCAAAATGAATACCCGTCGTGAGCATCTGACGACATTCGTTACCCGTAGTAGGCGTCATAATAACCATATTCGGAATACATCTTAAGTAACTAATATCAAACGTACCAAAATGGGTGGGGCCATCCGATACCATGCCCGCTCTATCAATAGCGAATAACACAGGTAAATTCTGTATCGCGACGTCATGCACGAGCTGATCATAAGCACGTTGTAAAAAGCTAGAATAAATAGCCACAACAGGCTTGATTTTATCGCAAGCGAGACCTGCAGCCAGCGTCACGCTATGCTGTTCAGCAATCCCCACATCAAAGTATCTATCGGGGAATTTTTTAGCAAAATCAACCAGGCCTGAACCTT
>CAYSTH010000258.1:0-1952 GCA_964433995.1 uncultured Francisellaceae bacterium
CCCAACCTACGACGCCTCTCAAACCAAAATGATTGCAAATAATTTTTTGAATACCAAACTCAACCTTAGCATGTGTATCAGTTTCTTGATAATTTTTCACAAGCGGATTTGCCAACGTAATATTATTTAATGCAAAAACTTGGTATTCAAGGTTAATTTTGTTATGTATCGCGCCAATACCCAAAAATACTTCTGTTGATTTCATAAAACTTAGAGGGTAGTAGCCCATAATCTGAGCGTAGGTGCCCTTTATGTCACTAGAACCGCGTATAGTGTTAATGGCTGCTAATGGCTGACCTAAGAATACTTCCCCATTATTCAACTTAACTGGAAGCTATCTAGCAAGGATGCGATTATGTTTCAAGTCAATATCAAAAATTTGGTACTTGCCTCTGCCGTTGCTGTTTGTGCTGCAACTCCCTCACTTTCTCAAGCTTTTCCTGATCTAGACTTTGGTCCATTCCACCCTTTATTAGGTGTTGATGGTCAATACAGAAATATGGAATTCCAAGAAGGCTTTGGTGATAACCTTTGGAAAGAAACTTATCCACAAGCAAATATATATGGCGGTTTAAGATTTGGTAGCTATTTTGGATTAGTGGTTGGGCATGAGAATAGTAAAACTAGAGATCAGACAGTAAATTTAGCTGCTGGAGAGAATTTTTTAGGTGTTCCTCTCGCTGCCACTGGTGCACTCAGAGGTTCTAGCAATATCAAAGGCACATACGTTCAAGTGATGGGTTACTATCCTCTTAGTTTCATGAAATCTACTGAGATATTTTTAGGTATTGGAGCTATACATAATAAGCTTGACTTAGAAATTCAACCATTGAATGGTGATCCTATACAGAATTACCATGAAACAGATACACACGCTAAAGTCGAGTTTGGGGTTCAAAAAATTATTTGTAACCATTTTGGCCTAAGAGTTGTTGGTGGTTGGGAAAACACTTCTGCTTTTGAAAACCTAAAACCCGTCCAAACACCTAACACTGCACGTAATGTCAATTTAAATGACACTTGGACAGTAGGTGCTGGTTTCTTCTGGATATTCTAAAAACAATAATCTCCCTTTGAATTTAAAAGCCCTGGAAACAGGGCTTTTTTTTTGCCCTTTTATTTTTTTAAAGCTCTTCCACAACATCCCCCCGCCTTATTCGCAAAGCTCATAAGTCGCCCCCCTATCAAAGGGGGGCAAAATAAGGAAATCGAACTTTGGATTGTTATTCTTAAATCCCCTTCGACAGGGGGTCGGCTATTTGAGCAATAGCGAAAATAGACGGGGGGATGTCGGGGCTAAATTATTGATCTTGCTCTGCCACCGCATAAATGCCACGTGCATTTCTTAAGTAGCCTTTATAATCCATACCGTAACCATATACATAACGGTCTTCTACTCGAATACCGGTATAATCGGCAGTCGCTAGACCATTTTCATCTCTCGACGTAATTTTATCGACCAAAACAGCACATTTAACCACGCTTGCACCCTTGTTTTGGCAATATTTTATGATTTCAGCTAAGGTAATGCCACCATCTAAAATATCATCGACAACTAATACAGCTCTGTTTTTTAAATCGATTTTTGGTTCATTGATCCATACTAATTCGCTACCCACTGTTTTACCTTG
Organism: uncultured Francisellaceae bacterium; assembly: GCA_964433995.1. Classification (GTDB taxonomy): domain Bacteria; phylum Pseudomonadota; class Gammaproteobacteria; order Berkiellales; family Berkiellaceae; genus CADEEZ01. Next base: position 1,632 of record CAYSTH010000258.1, read on the forward strand.
GTAACGAGTCGCATGAATATAATCTACTTGTAAATGACAATCTAAACGCGTTAATAACTGCCCAGTGAGCACAACGCCACCTATCATCACACATAAAATAACAGGATTAGAATCTTGCAAATCTTCGGTGATTTTTTTAGCCATTGCATCAATGGCTTTGTCTATTTGCTCGCTCGAATGTAATTCCGTTGCACGTGCGGTGACTTGTTTTAATATTTCTGGTGTTGGCATACTACTCTTAACCTCTAAATTTCAATAATACAACTAAACAAATTCTGTTAATGATTTTTGTAATTCGATGCGTTCTTGCATAATAAAATT
>CAYSTH010000259.1:0-1948 GCA_964433995.1 uncultured Francisellaceae bacterium
ATTCCAGATCTTGTTTCAATGTGGGTTTAAAAGAACAAAAAAAGACTACGAGGAACAAAACAAAAAGGCTGCCTTATAAGACAGCCTTTCTAGTTTATTTTTTGACAAATAACCCTGCTTATTGCAGTTTATATGTAATAGGTACCACGTAACGCTGACGTACTGGCTTACCTCTTTGTTTACCTGGAGTCCATGGCGGGCTGCTTTTTACCACACGCACCGCTTCTTCATCGCAACCTGCACCGATACCTTTAATAAAAGTAACATCTGTTAAGGTCCCGTCTCTTTCAATTACAAACTGCACAAAAACTTTACCTTCAATACCCATCCTTCTTGCCTGGGCCGGATACTTCAAGGTTTTAGCTACATAGCTGTAAAAAGCTGACATACCGCCTTTAGGTTGAGCATTTTCTTCAACTACAGTAAAAATTTGATGGATATCCTCTTTAGGTTCTTCTACATGAGCAATCGTGATTTCCTCCACTTTGGTATCTTCTGTTACCTCATTATCCATCTGAAAATCAATCTCTTCCTCAATTTCCTCTTCGTCCGGAACCTCTATAATCTGAGGCTGTTGAATTTTAGGTGGTGGTGGCGGAGTGTGCTCCGTAAGCGGCACTTCCATGATTTCATCATGCGCAGCCTGATTATCGGTAAGATCTTTTACAGAAGTATCATCATACACCTTATGGGTGAATGCCATGATGCTCAGTGCCAATGATATGATAAGGCCAATTGAAAAAAATAAGAATGATTTGTTACCCAAATCTGCCTTTTCCGTCTTCTTAGGTTCCATAGGTTAATATTCTTTAGGCTTTAAGAACCCTAAAGGTATAAAAAGGTCACTAACTATAAAGAATTTTTTCTATCATTTACGACTTCCGTAGAATAACGTAATAAAAAGGGTAGGATAAACCGAATAATTTTTGGCCACATCCATAATTTCTATCTTTTGCGTGTATGCATCCAATAAAAATCCTGCCTCAAAGCCGGTAACCTGACTTTTATTGGTTCCAATCTCGAAGTTAAATGCCAGTTTGACGTTTACACCAGGTACAATTTTCGACTCACCGATACCCTGAAAAAGTCTGCCTGTACTCATAATTCTACTTATTGATATTTCACTGCTATAGGGGGCGCTCTTTGTAGAGGAGCCTGAATTGTCAGCAGAATATTCAACATAATATGGGGCAACAACACCCAATGATGGCCCGGCAGCCACTATTGCTTTTACCTCAGCACCTTGCTGTGGACCTTTGTAAAACAAAATAAGGTCCCGACCATACTGAAAACGAAAGGAATAGAGGTAATTGGACTTACCCAACAGGAAGAAATTCCCGGTAGCGGAAGTGACCCGTACTTCTTGCGGGTTTTTTACATTCATTATTTCAAGGCCAAAGGTTTCGAGTGTTCTTTCCGTGCGTTTCCTCGATTTCTTGAAGATAAATCCACCTATAAGGCCCCCTGAAGTATTTTTGTTGATTCCCCAAACAAATTCTGATTGGTATTGGTAGCTGTCTTGAGTTTGAGCATAGGTTTGTCCTCCTAAACAGGAAATAAAAACGACCGTGAATATTTTAAGGTAAAAGCGCTTCATGAAATCTTTAACGTGATGATAAATTTATACTTTTAAACCCTAACGTAAAATCAAACCTTAAGAATATCGTAAATGGTTTCCATGAAAGGAATTTATTTAGGTGGTCTACGCACGGAAGTAAAACACCTGAAATCTGGTAATGTTATTATTACCGATGCCCCGCCTGACAACAACGGCCGTGGGGAAGCTTTTAGCCCTACCGACCTCACCTGTGCTTCGTTGAATAGCTGCATGATGACCTTAATGGGAATTTTGGCAGAGCGTGAGGGAATTGATTTGACCGGATTGACCTCTGAAATAGTGAAGATCATGGCGGCCAGCCCCAGAAAAATTGCCGAAGTTCAAATCAGT
>CAYSTH010000260.1:0-1928 GCA_964433995.1 uncultured Francisellaceae bacterium
ATCAAATGAAAGAAGCTCTGGTCAACCTGCACACTAACAGTCAAGCTAATTTTATATTATTAGAAAATCATCCTGAGATAGTAAAAAACGTAACACTTTCAGCTCTATTTTATGAGGTAAAATTCGATCAAAAGTTTGCAATAACAAATTTCAAAAGTAAAGAAGAGGTGGAAGCTCATGCTGATATCATTATAAACTACTTAAAAAGTCCTTATAGAGTAAAAGTACTAGAAAAATTGACCACACCTGGCCAGAGGCAATTTGAAATCTTCTTTGCTCCCTGGTTGCCTGAAAGTAAGTTAAAGGAACTATTCACGTTACTAAATACGGAAGAAAAACAAAGCATTTTGGGATATCTCCCTCATGTTCTGGCCGGCGAGTTTACAGACCCTGTTTATAACGTCCAGAAATATGGTCAAGGCGGGGCCATGGAAGCAACCAAATCGAAATTAGCCAAATGGAACGTTATCCTAGATCAATACCCATCCATATCAGCTGACATGATGTTTTTTTCTCACGCACACAATATTGGTGTTAAAAATAAAAATGACGAATTCACAATAGTGACTTCACATTTTTACCATCAATTTATACTGAAATTAATGTCACGCAATAAAAAAATATTAGTTGGTAATGTAATTTTTAAAAAATTACTCTCAACATCCGGAAAAATTCCTCTAGTTGAAATCATTACCTATTATGGACAAGGTTTCATCATCGATTTAATGCAACAGGCCCCGGAGATATTTGAGTGTGCAGCCTTCGTGGAGGCTGCTTTATTTAGTGGGGAGTTGAGATCTTCCTTGCCAAACTTCCCTTTATTATCTGCTATAAATAATGCACTAGATCCCTCTTCAAACGATCCTATCCCGACTAGTTTTTTTGACATGCATGAATTTTCTTTGGTAGATAATCTTCTTGGCTGGAAGCAGACAGAGCACCTTCTTAAAAAGAAGGTGTCTGGCGAAAAAGATTTGTCTGTTATTGATTATCTGATTTTAAATAAATCTCAGCATTTGAGGGACTGCTTACTAATGTGCTTTGGCAATCAGGGAATAGATATTCCAACTTTTATCTCACAAATAACGACCATAGGCATAGAGTCTAAACAATCCTTACTGTCTATTACGCTATTGTTGAGCCCAACTCAGGTTGAAACATTTTTTAGACAATTATTAAAGCATAAAAAAGCACTTGGACCCGCTGAATATGAATCTATATTCATAGCACTAGCCAGCATTAGTCGATTCATATTAGAGGGAAATCCTGAGCAGGGAAAACAATTGTTTAGCTTTTTATTATTCAGCCTATCATATAAGCCTAATAATCAGGCTTTCTATGCGGCTGTTTCTGCCGCAAGTCTTTTAATGCCGCTATTATTAGAAGATAAGATGGGGCTAGTTAGTTTAACCTTAATTGACTCCGTGCAAACAGATATTCATTTTTGGGAGACTTTGATTCCTTGCATTAGCAAGAAGCTTTGTGAATCACGCCCCTCTATCGATGCACTTACCACGATTTTAAAAAATAAAAATATTAATTCGCCTGTATTGTTATCACTTTTTAATAATGAGATATCCTCTGAGTTAGTAGAAGCAGTTAAGGGTTCTTTGCTTATCTTGAAATCAGATGGCCATGAGGCATTTTCTACAATGGCAAATCACCCTGACATAGCAAAACATACCAAACTCTCTGCTTTGTTTAACCAATGCAATGCCGTAAAAGTAAAAATGATTGACGCTTCTATATTTAAGCCAGCAAAAGAAAAGGAGGGGCCAAGAAATAAGGCTAGCTCCTCTAACGCAAAGCCTAGTAAAAGGTGATGAAAATCTGCAATAACGCTAGCTTGTCTGCAGGGCTTGAGGGGGCTTACGCCATTGATTATTTCATGAGGATTTTGTGCTAGTATGCTGCAGCGTATTCAGTTT
>CAYSTH010000261.1:0-1928 GCA_964433995.1 uncultured Francisellaceae bacterium
CAGCATCCAACTATTAAGAATCTCCCCTCACCCGGCCTTTCCGTCTACGCTGCGCTACGACGTGAGGCCACCCTCTCCCGCGAAGCGGAAGAGGGTATGAACGGCCCTGTATTTCATATCCGATCTTTCAAATAAAAAGTTAATCATGAAACTAAAAATAAGAAATAAATTGCGAAGATCTTCTAGCTCCCTCTTCCGCTTCGCGGGAGAGGGTTGGGGTGAGGGGAAAAAATTAATTATTTAAATTTTTTTCAACCCAGTCAAACACCGATTCTAATGCCTTATTTAAGCCAGCTGGATTATCTCCACCTGCTTGCGCAAAATCGGGACGACCACCGCCTTTACCACCAACTTGACCTGAGACAAAGTTTACCAACTCACCGGCATGAAGTTTGCTGACCAAATCTTTGGTCACACCACACATCAGCATCACTTTATCTGATTCGATTAAAGCTAACACGACAACACCAGAACCCAGTTTATTTTTTAAATTATCTACTGTTGTTCTGAGTGTTTTGGCATCACCTGCTGGTAATAATACAGATAAAACCTTAATGCCTTGAATTAATTTAGCTTGGGATGCGTAGTCTTTGGATTGACCTGTGGCTAATTGTTGTTTTAATCGCTCATTTTCTTTTTCCACTTTACGGAGTTGTTCTAATGTTTGCGATATTTTTTGATTGAGCTGGGCTCTATCTGTTTTAAATAATCCAGATAAGCTCAATAACATTTTTTCATCTTCTTGAAAACGAGCAAATGCTTTATGTCCTGTAATGGCTTCGATACGTCTTACACCAGATGCCACGCCTGCCTCTGAAATAATTTTCATGAGCCCAATATCACCTGTTCTGGCTGTATGTGTTCCACCACATAGTTCTACTGAAAACTCTCCACCCATTTTTAACACACGAACAGTATCGCCATATTTTTCACCAAACAGTGCCATTGCACCTGTTTTAAGTGCTTCTTCAGTGGGCATTAAATTGACTTCTGTTGCTGAGTTTTCAATGATTTTTTGATTGACCAAATCTTCTACTTGAGTGATTTCTTCTGGTGTGAGTGCAGAAAAATGCGTAAAGTCAAAACGCAATCTATCAGGTTCAACCAATGAGCCCTTTTGCGTGACATGCGTACCTAATATTTTTCTTAAGGCGGCATGTAATAAATGCGTCGCTGAATGATTCAACATGGTTGCCATGCGTTTGTCTTTATCGACTTCGGCACGCAGCTTATCCCCTACGGCCATTTTACCCGATAGACATTTTACGGTGTGAACAATCGCTTGATTGATTTTTTGGGTATCTAGCACTTGAGCTGTACCATGAACTGAGCTTAATGTGCCTTTGTCACCTACTTGGCCGCCCGATTCTGCATAAAAAGGTGTGCTATCTAAAATCACTTGTATGAATTGTTCTGGATTGTTTTTATCTAAAATATATTCTGATGTTTCTTGATTATTCACCAAAATACGGTTAACAATCGATGTGGTAGAAAGTTCGTGATAGCCCACAAATTCACTTTTATCTTGTAAACTCAATTGGCTGCCATAATCTACACCAAACTGGCTAGCCGCACGCGCTCTTTCTCGTTGCGCATTCATGGCTTGCTCAAATCCTACGCTATCGACAGTAAATCCTCTTTCTCTGGCAATATCATTGGTTAAATCTATGGGAAAACCATAGGTGTCGTATAATTTAAACGCCAAATCACCTGGTATCACCGAATCAGAAATGTGTTGCAGTGCTGTATCTAAAATTCTTAACCCTTGTTCTAGGGTTTTATTAAATTGTTCCTCTTCTTGGCGCAACACTTTTTCAACTTGAGCTTGGTTATTTTTAAGTTCAGGATAAGCTTCGCCCATTAATCGTACCAAAGGCGCCACTAATTGATAGAAAAAAGGCTCTGTTGGACCACATTTATGACCGTGT
>CAYSTH010000262.1:0-1895 GCA_964433995.1 uncultured Francisellaceae bacterium
GCTGCAGCGCATCATGCGGGTGTGCAACCCGACGTAGCAGCAGCAGCCTTATGTGAATTTATTAATACCAAGCGTCGATTAGAAGTTAAAGGCAGTGTGCAGGGTATTACAGTCTATGATGACTTTGCGCATCACCCAACGGCCATTGCAACAACTCTAGAAGGGCTAAGACATAAAATCGGCACACAAGCCCGTATTATTGCGATATTGGAATTTGGTTCTTACACTATGCGAACCGGTGTGCATCGTGACACGTTGTTAGAAAGCCTACAAGCCGCAGATAAGGTGATTTTCGCACGACCCGAAGGTGAAAATTGGGGTATGGATTCTATCGCCGCAGCTTCAAATGATAAAGTGAGTATTCAAGACAATGTCGAACAAATTCTGCTACAATTATCAACTATTGCCAAAGCAGGTGATCACATCGTCATTATGAGCAATAAAGGCTTCGACGGCATTCATGAGAAAATTTTAAGAATGTTCGAGAATTAGCACGAGTAAGGATTAATGCTGATCGCTACTAGGGAGGATAAAAAGATGCCACTTAAGTTTGAAATACCATCTAGAACAGTTACACACAATTCAGTGACCAATCAAGTGCTTCAATTATATGAAGAAGCGCTAGCTGGTGCGGGTATTAATGTTGGTGAGTTAAAGACATCAACAGGGTTGTGGGCGAAGGGGTTGGCATTTCTTGAGTGGATTTTTGAACAAGATATGGGATCACAATATAGAACCCTACCGCTGATTAATGCTACGTTAGACGCTAAGGTTGAAGCAATAGTAAGAAAATATATTAATTATATTAATCAATTATTGTTAGAAAGCGGGGCTTCAGTTTCAGATATAATTGAAACTAAGATTACCGATCCAAACGTGTTAGTCGGTGAAATTTTAGTAAGATTAATTGTTATAGCTTTTTCTATTGATCAAGGTGTATGTGAGGCACGTTCAAATAAAATTGCAGCAGCAAAAAAACTGATTGAGAAATGCTTGCTTAATGACATTTTTAAAAAAAATGGCAACGTATCAGCACTTGGTCAAGCCTTGGCGGTTGAACACAAGAGCTGGATTAAAATGTTTTATAAAGTGGCAGATATCACCGATAAATTACATGAGCATACGGAAGCAATGGCATCTCTATTAGCTCATCTTAATTTACAGCGTCAAATTATCAAACAACAGTTGCTTGCGCGATTAAATACTAATTTGGAGAAGATGTTTTTTTTGCCACAAATACTTGACACAAAGCTTGGAGCAGAGCAACAAGTTTTGTTACCACCACAAAGCCTAAGCACTTCTATAGATTCAGAAAATAGCGTAATCATTCCTCATCGGGCTTTATCACCCATGCTATCATTTGCTGAACAAATAAAAATTATTGAAAACACAAAAGTCAAGAAAAATTCTGAGGAACTAAAAAAACTGTACTATCTATGGAATATGATGGAAGTTCTCATAAGACTCACCATGGCAATTGATGGTTTTTTATCAATCACTAGTTGGACTGCGTTTATTAGTGGTATTTTAGATTTGACTAACCTTACTAAGATTATTAAAGAAGTTGATGACAAATGTACTGATATTTTAAATTTAAATATAAAGTCTGAATTTTGTAAGACAACAAGCGGTCAATCTTTATTTTCTTTAAACGCAGCATCAGCAGCAGAAATAGATGAAAATACATTACATAAACTCAACAAATTAAATGCAAAAGAAAACATTGCAGAGATTGTTTGGTTGTTGGTCCACAATATCCAAGAAATTATAGATCTGGAAAAAATGCTACACAGCATACAATTGCCTTGTTATATTATTAACCGTGATCGTCTTGGCGCATTGCAGCAGCTGTTGATTGGCGAGGAACTGAGTAGCCCTACCCCTTTATCTACGCC
>CAYSTH010000263.1:0-1880 GCA_964433995.1 uncultured Francisellaceae bacterium
GTGCTGATTTTTTATGTTTTGCTGCTGCACTAAGCCCTAATTCGGACATGGCATAAATAATTCGACGCTGTACAGGTTTTAAACCATCGCCTATATGAGGCAATGCTCTATCCATGATGACATACATGGCATAATTCAAATATGCCCCTTCTGTAAATTCGGCTAAATCTCTTTTTTCGATATCATATAATTTTACAGCTGCTGTGCTGGATTTACTTTTCGCCATTTGACTAACCTTTTTAAATAATATCGGCTTTATCGCCTTTGCTTTCTAACCATTCACGTCGATGATGTGCTCGTTTTTTAGCTAGCAACAAATCTAGCGTTTCATCTACCGTTTTTTGATCTACCAATGTTAACTGGAGCAATCGTCTGGTATTAGGATCCATAGTGGTTTCTCTTAATTGAATAGGGTTCATTTCACCTAATCCTTTAAAACGAGTCACGTGAATCTTACCTTTTTTGTTTTCCGCCTGAATTTTGTCTAACATACCTTGTTTTTCAGCTTCATCTAAAGCGTAATGCACTTCTTTACCAATATCGATGCGATATAAAGGCGGCATGGCAACATAAATATGTCCCATTTCCACTGCTTTTTTAAAATGTTTTAAAAATAAAGCACACAATAGAGTGGCAATATGCAATCCATCTGAATCGGCATCTGCCAAAATACAAACCTTACCATATCGAATGCCACTCACATCTTCACTACCAGGATCAAGACCTATCGCAACCGCTATATCATGAATGGCTTGTGAAGCTAATACCTCTTTGGTATCAGATTCCCAGGTATTTAATATTTTTCCTCTAAGGGGCATAATCGCTTGGAAATTTTTATCTCTTGCTTGCTTAGCAGAGCCCCCTGCCGAATCCCCTTCGACTAAAAATAACTCGGTACGGGTGACATCTTGCGAAGAACAATCTGCCAACTTGCCAGGCAATGCTGGACCTTGCGTAATTTTCTTACGCTCAATTTGTTTACCCTTCTTTAATCTTGCATTTGCTTTAGCAATAATTAAATTAGCCAGCGTTTCTGCTTCTGCAATATGCTTATATAACCATTGACTGAAAGCATCTTTAACACCCCCTGACACAAATGCCGCACTTTCTCTAGACGTTAACCGTTCTTTGGTTTGTCCAGAAAATTGAGGATCATGCATTTTAAATGACAAGACATAAGCCACATTCTCCCAGATGTCTTCTGGTGCAAGCTTGATACCTCTCGGTAACAAATCTCTTTTTTCACAAAATTCTCGCATGGCTTCCAGTAAACCATTTCTGAAACCATTGACATGTGTACCCCCTTGCGCAGTGGGCACTAAATTCACATAGCTTTCATTCAGTAATTCATTTGAAGAGGCATCGAGCAACCAAACAACCGCCCAAGAAACAGCTTCTTTTTCACCATTTAATTCACCTGAAAAAGCACCTTCAGGAATAATCGTTTGTGATCCCACTTCTTCTAACAGATAACTGGACAATCCACCTTGATAATGCCATTGATGATTTTCTTTCTTTTCTAAATCTTGGAAAGTGACCTTAAGATTGGGGCATAGCACTGCTTTTGCTTTAAGCAAATGTATTAACTTAGAAGCTAAAATTTTAGGGCTATCAAAATATTTGGGGTTGGGCCAAAATTTAACAATCGTTCCTGTTTCATTTTTAGGGCATGAACCTATCACTTTAAGTGGCTTGGTTCTATCTCCATTTTCAAAAGTAATTTGGTAAATATTGCCATTGCGGTGGATTTTCACTTCTAATTTTTGTGCTAAAGCATTGACCACAGAAACGCCCACACCATGCAAGCCTCCTGAAAAACCATAGCTTTTCTGTGAAAATTTTGCCCCTGCATGTAGCCTTGTTAAAATAAGCTCTACACC
>CAYSTH010000264.1:0-1868 GCA_964433995.1 uncultured Francisellaceae bacterium
ACTGGGACATTTTTGTGTAACGATGGGCAATCGGCGTTGAATCAGTGTGCGACTTTGAATGAAAATGACAATAACTGTAAAACAAAGGTAACCTGTAATAATACTTGTCGATCATGCCCCAAGCCTAAAGGATAATGATGTATTCCACGCTTAGGGCTATAGTTTTAAAGTAAATTTATTGTTTTTAATATGCGATTGCGCTTAAAGCTTAAATAATTGCTTTTCTATTTCAACGAAAAGAGGGGAATGTTAAAAGAATCTTTTGAGCGACTTATTCAGGATTTATAATTTATTAAAGCACAGGTACATGAGTTTATTATGTGTAAAGAAAATGTCTTAATTTCAAAGCGCAACTTTGCAGTCTGCCTTTGATTACTTTAAACGATGAGTATTAGTAAACATTTTATTATCATCCTTTTTTTAATGAATCAAAAGGAAAAAAATTGTGAAAAAACAACACCAATCTTGATATAAAAGAGAATTGTGGGATAAGTTGTTTATACGTAATGATTCAGTAAAAAGGACAATAAAAACAGAAAGGCTTGTATTTGTTTTAAAGCTATGACTATTATTATGAAAATATTTAATGACATAGTAGTAGGAACTAAGCTTCTACTGTGTTTGACTTTATTTTTTTTTCTATGCATAAAAGCAAACACACAAATACCCGGCACAAAGAATCCTGTTATTGAGGTAATTAATATTGTTGAAAAAGATTACCCTGGCTTTTTTATTTTAAGTGCAACGGAATTAAAAAAATACACAAAGTGGAAGAAAAGCATATTGCAGCAGGCTATAGTTGCGAATAGATTTGAAACAAATATCCTTATAAATGAATATTTAAGCTTTTTTAGGGATGCACATTTGCGTTCAACATATTGGGCCGACGATAGTGATGTTGTTAACTTTAAACGCAATATTTATATTAATAAACCATCTGGACAACGAGAATTCATTGGGTTTTGGTTTTTAAAAAAGCATGATATTCTTCTGCATATAAAAAAGGAGAAAAACTGCTATATCGGGTATGTTTATAAAGATTTGAATGGCGAAATAAAAAGAGGGGTTAAATATTTAGAAATTTATCCCTCTTCTAGTAATCGAAAATATAATCTGCTATTTTTTCACCCCAACGGATATATATACTCATCTCCACTGCAGTATTTTAAGGGTAATTTTTGTGAGGGAAAAAACCGAATTTTTATGCATAAAATATACCCTAGACAATTTACTAAATATGGAATGTTGACCAAAGTTGAATCAGAGCTCTACGCCAAAATAATCGAAAACAATATTTTCTATCTTAAAATTCCGTCTTTTTTTCCATATTATAAAAACCAAATAGACTCTCTTTTGAGAATAAGTGATAATCGTATCAGTAATACACACGTATTATTAGTTGATATACGTGGGAATAGTGGTGGAACAATTGGGGCTACTATGGAGTTATTAAAGTATATTAAAACGGGCCCTATCCGATATTATAACTCATACACCATAGCTTCCGACTCTGTTATTTATAGCTATAAAAGAATTTGTGCTTCAAATGAAAATGATGGCAGCTTTTTGTTCAAAAACTATTGCAACAAATTTTTACCTCAACTAATTGCAAATAAAGGTAAATTGGTTTTTGACAGTACCCAAGTATACTTGGACACAGTTCCTAACAGATCGTTACCAGCTCAAGTTGGAATTTTAATTGATGACAAAACCGGATCTGCTGCCGAACTTTTTTTATTGGCGGTAATGAAAAGTAAAAAAGTAAAAATATTTGGCGAAAACTCTGCAGGCGGTGTTGATTTTGGAGGAGTTATTTATTATTTACTACAAGACTCGTTTAGCGTATTAAAGCTACCAACCGAAGTTTC
>CAYSTH010000265.1:0-1867 GCA_964433995.1 uncultured Francisellaceae bacterium
AAGCGGTTTATCATTTTTTAAAGAATAGATGGTGGTTGCCTTATCCAATTGAATATTATTGGCATTAATTAGTTGGTTATCTTTTAATCTTGCGAAAGGAATATAATAAACTTCATTTTTGTTGATTTTTTTATAAAGAAAAATAACGTCTTTTACTGAGTCTGCTTTAATTTTAGTGCAGTCAGCTAAAGCATTAAAATTAAATGCAAGCAATAAAATTATCGATAAAATTTTTTTCATGTTAAACCCCATTAATTAAAACAGCCATTGAATCTCACAAGAGTATGTCCTCATTCCATTATTTGAAGCGAAAACGTGACTAATATTTGCGGCATTCCGGCAATCGAGATACCATCGGGGTGCGTTTCATCTAAATGTAACCAACGAAGTAAAATATTAGAACAGGAATTTAATAGCCAAATAATGGGATACATTAACCAATAAAAGAAATAGAGAAAGGGGGCTGTCCACAGCGAAATAGATTCACTCTGCCTAATGGCAAGTGATTTTGGCATGAGTTCGCCAACAACAATATGTAAAAAGGAAATAAAGGAAAAAGCAGCGATAAAACTAATAAACTCGACTAATGCTGGTTTAAATTGCAGTAATTCAAATAAGGGCTGTAAAAGTTTGGCAAAGGCAGGTTCTCCTACCCAACCTAAGCCAAGGGAAGCTAAGGTAATACCTAATTGACAAGCTGATAAATAAGCATCTAATTTTTGGTGTACTTTGGCAAGAATGCCCCCCCCTCCATGGGTATTCTTCCTTAATCATGGCAACACGAGTATGTCTAAGACGTACCATGCCAAATTCAGCAGCAACGAAAAAAGCATTGATAAGGACTAATAAAAACCCTATTAATACGAGAATTGAATTAGCCATCTAAAAATAAAAACTCGTAAAGGTCATCATTTTTGAAATTTTTTGCATAGCCATCTTAATAATAAAGGGAAGTTCTTTTGCTCCATGTTGGCGAGCTGTTTCTGCATGCTGACTTTCGTCTTCATACATTTGATTAAGTATAGCCTTTGTTTTTTCATCTTGTTTGGGCAAGACAGTTAAATGTTTTTGTAAATGCGCCCCTACTTGCACCTCTGTTTCGGCAACAAAGCCAAGGCTCCATTTATCGCCTGCTAGCCCTGCTGCTGCTCCCAATATAAAAGAACCAGCATACCAAAAAGGATTTAGGATGCTTGGTTTTGCTTTTAATTCTTTTAGGCGTTCTTCACACCAGGCTAAATGATCAATTTCTTCAATCGCAGCCTTTTGCATTTCTTCTTTAACGCTATCTAATTTGGCTGTTACGTTAGATAATTTATTACATTTAGTACTTGGTGTAATTAAGGACGAATTTCACAAAACACAAGATGCCTGGGTCAGGCATGATGATGGCAGCCTTTCTATTAAAGGTGATTGCTCCTTAATTGCGCTTGAACGTATTTTAGGCCATGAGCTAACCTTTGATTTGGATGAGGAAGAAGAAGTCACCACTATTGCAGGCCTTATTTTGCAGAAATTAGGTTATGTACCCAAAGAAGGCGAAACTCTAATTTTTGATGATTTCACCGCGACTATTGAGCAAATGCAAGGTGTTCGTATTAGAGAGGTAAGAATCAAGCCACTGTAGCTGTTTTAAGGATAAAACCTATGGATTTGAATATTGCATTTACACTTTTTGTTATTTTAATTGCCTTTATTTTTGATTTTATAAATGGCTTTCATGATGCAGCCAACTCTATTGCCACCGTTGTGACAACAGGAACATTAACGCCAAGACAGGCTGTCGTCTGGGCTGCTTTTTTTAATATGATGGCCTTTTTCTGCCAAGCTTTTAACAATAAATTGGCTAGCAAACCAATTAGACAGC
>CAYSTH010000266.1:0-1854 GCA_964433995.1 uncultured Francisellaceae bacterium
AAATTTAAAGCCAATTCTTTCATCATTCCCAAATGGCCATAAAAAATACCTGATTGAATACATTCAACTGTTGAACGTCCTATAAACTGTTTAGGTTGAATAATTTCAACACTTGATAATTTGGCGGTATTTGATTGTAAACTTTTCATTGATACTCGCACACCAGGGAAAATAGCACCACCATAAAATTCTTTATTTTTAGAAACAGCCATACAAGTTGTTGCAGTACCTAAATCAAATACCAAAATGTTTTGATTGGGATAATGGTCGACGGCTGCTATTGCACCTGCTATTAAATCGGCGCCCACTTCTTGTGGATTTTTGTATAAAATTTTAATGCCCGTTTTGGCGCCTAATTTTAAATAAAAAGGTTCTTGTTCAAAATATTTCAAACAAGCGGATCGAATAGAATAATCTAGCTGAGGCACAACCGAAGCAATAGCGACTTGCTTTATCTGTGTTTTATTTAAGTCATGTTCTCTTAATAAACTTAATAGAAATACCCCAAACTGATCTGAGGTCATCACTTCAGAGCTAGCATATCGAAAATGAAATAAAAATTGACCTTGATGATATACACCACCATAAATATGCGTATTACCAACATCTAAACACAATCTCATAAAATTCTCTCTCTGCCTACAATTCAATATTATCTATTAATCTCGTTTGCCCTAACCATGCAGCAACATATCGTCTGGAATCTAAATCAGTCACATACTCTACTTTAAAGTTTTTTTCGATTAAATTTATCTTTGCCTCTTCTGCCGTTTTGCTTATTCGCATAATATGATAGAGCGCAGCAGCCTCTTCTCTTTCCGTAGAACTTAATCGAACATTTCTAGAGCTTAATGCTAAACCATCTGTTTCGCGAATGGTTTCACAAGCAATCACTTCTATGGGTAAAAACAATGCCTCAACCATATCACGAATCAGAGCATATTGTTGATAATCTTTTTTGCCTAAATATAACTTTTGAGGCTGAATAATATTTAGTAGTTTTAATACAACGGTTAACACACCTGTAAAATGGCCAGGTCTATGCTGGCCTTCTAACAACAAGCTATGTTTATTTTCTTGTAATTGATACCGATATTGATCAGCATATAACTCAGATTGTTCGGGCATAAAAACATAATCTATTTGATTGTTTTTGGCTATCTGTAAATCACTTTCGATATTAATAGGATATTTTTCAAAATCATCTGATTGATTAAATTGTGTTGGATTCACAAAAATACTCAATAGGGTTATTTGATTTTGTTGCTTAGCCTGTTGCAATAACGATTCATGACCAGAATGCAAAAAACCCATAGTCGGTACAAAACCAATAGACTTGCCTTCACGACTGAATTGTAAACAAATACGTTGCATCTCTGAAATATGTCGAACAATCTGCATAAAATTTAACTCACTGCTTTTAAGATAAAACAGTTATTAGGCTCTGGAAAAACCTTTGTTACCACTTCTTGATGAAATTGACTAATTGCTTCATTCACCAATTGCTCACCTGTTAGATAAGTCTTGACAAACTTTGCCTTGAACGCACTATTTAGTCCCAATAAATCTTGTAAAACCAATACTTGGCCATCAACATACCGACCTGCCCCTATTCCTATGACGGGAATCGTTAATTGGGCGGCAATTTTCCCTGCAATTTCTTCTGTCACACATTCTAAAACGATTGCAAAACAACCAGCCTGTTCTAGTAATAAAGCTTGTTCTAATAATTTCTGCTGGCTATCTGTATCTTTACCTTGTACTTTATAACCTCCTAAGCTGAATACCGATTGTGGCATCAATCCAATATGTCCCATAACAGGCACACCCGATTCAACAATATGTTTGATAAGC
>CAYSTH010000267.1:0-1849 GCA_964433995.1 uncultured Francisellaceae bacterium
TTTAGTTATTTTTAAGGTTAGCAATGCAGAGTCTTTGAGTAGATGAAAAGGCCATTCATAAGAATAAGTTATCAATGAAATATTCTGTGGTTCAATAATAATTTTATTATTTGATTGTTTTATTAATTCATGGCTAACTAATGCCTTCTCTTCAACTAATCTAGAATACAAACCGCTTTCAAGTAGATGAAGATATTGATGAAAATAAGAAGGAAAAATAACGCGTTGTATAGTTTTTGAAGATGCACTTCTAATAACAAACCCATTTGGATCTCTAAATGAAGAAGGAAGCCTTTGTTTTTCCTCTACTAATTCTTTTATTTCCAAGAGGACTCCTTCTCTTCAGATGTTTCTACATGCTTTTGCCCATCTATCTTTAATTCCTTTCGGAAAAGATGTTTTCGAAAGAAAGAAAATAGATATGCTTTCATACGATAAAAATAAACCGCTATCATGCCAAAAAAAGCAATAATAGATTGGATAAGCAAGCTACCAGTTCCATGATCAAAATAAGCATGGGCATTAGTAGTCGAAAATATTGCAAGAAAAGCAATATATGAAATTGCATGTCGATTTTTCAAGAAACCCTCCTTTGTATTGACATTCCTATAATAATTTATTTTCTATCCAACTACTTTTAATAGTCGTAAAAGTTACTTTAAATGTTAATAAGAATCAAGCAATTTGCACGTAACTTATTTTATTGATGCTAAATCTAGATCCTCATTTCTTTTTCGGAACATACACTAAATTATTAAAGAACATACACTAAATTATTAAAAAAGAGTCTTCGCATAATATAATCAATTGAGTATACTGTCCTAATGTTTATAAATTGGAAATTTGCATGTCCTTAAAGGCCATGTATAACGAGGCTGACGATCATTATGCGATCGCTGATCGTTTTGGCTCAATTAGTAAAAGCCATGATGCTGCAATTGCTGAAATCAAAAAAGAAAATCTAGGCAAACGTCCTCATTATAAAGTATTAGATTTAGGCGTTGGCAATGGTGCTTTTTTAGAAAAATTAAAGCCTTATATGCCTTTAGCTGATTTTACTGGCATTGATATATCGAAAAAAATGCTTCATCAGGCAAAACATGTGATTCCCAATCTTACAACGATTGAGGGAACTGCTGCCGAAGCAAGTCATTATTTACCTCATAATAGCCAAGATTTAGTGTTGGCTCATTTTATTAATGCCTATATTCCTATTGAAACTCTATTTAAAGAAGCTTCATGCCTTACGAGAGCAAATGGTTATTTTTCTTTAATTACAACGACCTATGAATCCTTTCCTGTTGCACAGCAAAATTTGGCTAATTTTGTCGCACAAGGCTCTTTATTAAGCTCTGTGGTAGGTCATTATTATAAGGCCATGGTAAAAAATACGACTGTCGCTTCAGGTTTTTCTGAATTAAGTCAAGGATTTAAAAAGCATCACTTCAATATTGTTAAACATGAACGTCTTTCCATTCCCATTACCTTAAACAATATTGATGAGCTTGCTTTGTTTGGTATTGATGGCACTTGGTTTTTAAATAGCTTATCCATGCGTATGTTGCCAAAGAATTTTCTTATTCAGCGCCTAAAAAGGTTATTTGGTGAGATCTTTACCTTTCCCTATCATGATACTCATATTATTGATGTGATTTTAGCTAAAAAATAAATCTTAATGCTGTCATCCCGCGCCATCTGTGCACTAGTACTAAATTTAATTAAGTCAAAACCTCTATTGAAGAGAATATTCTATTTATGAACTTGGTAGCCAAGGAAGGATGGATGCCCGCCTGCGCGCACAAGTGTCCGGAGAAATAGTAAAAAACTTGAACGTCCTTGTTAATACGCT
>CAYSTH010000268.1:0-1840 GCA_964433995.1 uncultured Francisellaceae bacterium
AAAAAGATCATCTAAGTTAGCACTTACCCCCATGGCTTGCAACTGATTAAAGCGTCTTTTCGCCCTAATTCTGGGATCTGCATCTAAAAAAAGCTTTAATTTCGCTTCTGGGAAGATAACGGTGCCCATGTCTCGACCATCAGCAATTAATCCTGGGGTTTCTAGAAAAGCTCTTTGTCTTTCAAATAGTGCTTTGCGTACGCCCGAAATCGCTGCAATTTTAGAGGCATCTGAGCCACATGACTCAGTTCGAAGTTCTTGTGTCACATCTTGACCTTCAAGCACAACATGAATAATGTTTGTCGTTTCATCAAACTCAAAACGAACATCTAAATGCTCGCCCAAAACTTCTAGAGCAGAATGATTGTCTAATGTCACTGCATGCTGTTTAGCCGCAAGGCTCAATACTCTATATAAAGCACCGCTATCTAATAGATGCCATCCTAATTTTTTGGCAAGTAGCACGCTCAGCGTTCCTTTCCCGCAGCCACTTGGCCCATCCACTGTAATAACAGGAATCATTGTAGACATTTAACACCACCCTGGTTAGTTATAATTTTAAAACAAAATCCAATTTTTTTTGCCTCCTCAAAAAATTGAGGAAATGAGGTAGCAATATTTTCGATATCTTTGATTTTTATTGTTTTTTCTACAAGTAAACTAGCCATAAATAAACTCATGGCAATACGATGATCGTGCATGCTGTCTAAATCTATTATTTTGGTGCCGTTTGCTACACAGTTTTTATCAAAAAATAAAGGGTAGACCGTCAGCTTATTTTTGGCTAAATCGACTTCTATTTTAGCCCCAAGTTTGCCCAAGCCTTGTACCATACTGTCAATTCTGTTTGATTCTTTATAAGCCAGCTCTTCAATACCTTCTATGGTTGTGGGCTCGCTTGCTTGCAAGGCTGCCAATAAAAATATGGGAAATTCATCTATCATTAAAGCTAATTCTTGCGAGGAAACACGCACACCAGTCAATTTATTTTTTTGGGTAATCCTTAAATCCCCCACAGGCTCTCCACAAATAGATTGCTGGTTGGATATTCGAATATCTGCGCCCATTTTTAATAAAACCGTGAGCAATCCCATACGAGTGGGATTTAAACCAATTTTTTTTAAAATCACCTCTCCCTGTTTGGCAATAAGCGCAGCTACGATAAAAAAGGCGGCGGAAGAAAAATCTTTGACGATTTCATATTTCCCAGAGACACACTCGATTTTTTTGGTTATAGGCTGTTTTTCTATAAAAATATTTTTATCTTGTTTTTTTATATTCACGCCAAATTGGTGCAACATACGTTCGGTATGATCTCGCGTTTGAATAGGCTCAGTTAAGATAGTGGTGCCTTCTGCAAATAACCCCGCTAATAATAAACACGATTTCACTTGTGCACTGGGTTGCGGTAAAACATAATTTATAGCGGTTAATTTAGATTTTTTATAGTCTGCTTTGGTGCTGTGTAAATTAAAATATAACGGAGCAAGTTCTTCGTTGGTTTCAGATTGAACACCAGAAATATCGACCCCCATTCTTCTAAGGGGCTCAGTAATGCGTTTCATGGGGCGACGGCAAAGAGAATCGTCACCCGTTAAAACAATCTGTGCTTGTGTACTGGCCAGCAACCCAGAAAACAGTCTGATGCCTGTGCCCGCATTTTGAAAATCAAATTTAAAGTTTTGAGAAGAGATTAATTCAGTAAATCTGTGCAGCCCTTGACCATAAACCCATAATTCGGTTGGGGAAATTAAATCAACTGCTATACCAATTTGTTGAATCACAGACAAAGAAGCCAACGCATCTAAACCTGGTAAAAAACCTGTGATATGCGTTGGAG
>CAYSTH010000269.1:0-1809 GCA_964433995.1 uncultured Francisellaceae bacterium
TGATTGGCAAAACTAAGAAATAAATCAAATCTGAGCTACGTTGAAATGAAATCTTAATCACTGAGATAATCTGAAAATACTCCGAATTAATCCAGCCTAATACAACCATCAGTATAATTGAGATAAAACCTAACATTATATTTTTTGAAAATTTAAGTCTTTGTTCGGTCATAAGCACATACAAACCTAGCACCATAAAAGAGAACAACGGAATAACATGGCGATTTGCGTACACTCCAAAAAGATCTAAACTGAATGGGTACCAATGAAAACTCATAAGTTCTGTCAGGGCAATCCAAGTCTGCTTAGGTATTTGTGAAGATTCAAGATTTGAATCTTTATAATTAAAAAAACTCCAAATCACTATTCCACTTAAAAATATCAATAACGCGATGTACGTATCTCTTTTTTTCACAATCCTTTTCAAATCTGGAATCATGAAAAAAACTCCCAAAATCAGTGCATGTAATGTAGCTGCAGGATGAATTGTATATGCTATAACAAATAAAATCGCCGCCCAAACTCTTTTCTCTAGCACAATCATGATCAATGCTAAAATTCTGAAAAAATCTACATACACATAATAAAGCCCACTCCAAAAAGGCAAAGAAAATCGAGCTCCATTTGCATATCTAATATTGCTAGCTAAAACAAGAATCGACAAAATCAAAAATACAAAATGATCAATCTCCTTCGAACTATTTTGAATAAATACAACATAAAGCAAAGCAAATAAAAATACGGTGATAAGCATCTCTCCAAATATGACTAAATAGTTTAATTGCAAAGCCTCTAAACTAAAATATTTTTGAAAAGCAGGATAAATCCACATAAATGACGAATGTTTATAATTTTCTACTCCGTTTGAAAAATCGGCTTCGAAATTTTCAGGATGCATGACCTTTGTTGTCCACTCGACTGGTGACCACCCACTTAAAGCGTATCTTTCTGGCAACGCTTTAGTTTCAAATATAAACACTGCCGTCAAAAGCGTGATAATAAAAACTAACTGCGTAAAGGTTGCTCTTGTTATAATACTTTTAATGTATGTCATTATTAGATGTCCTTTGCCTCGAAAACACTAATTAGAGATTTTCGAATGATATCTTTAATTTTTTCTAGAGCCATCGCTGAGCCAAGATTTGGTTCAAACCATGTCAATGGCAGATTAATAATTTGAGAAGCCTCTGTTTTAGCATTGATACAACTAGAATGCCCTCTCATCTGATACGCTTTAAGATCAGCAATAGAATAATCAACAATCACACCAATTTCACAATTAAGTTCTGTCTCGAGTTTCGATATGATCGAGCTTCTCTTTTCAGGAACTACGAGAACTGGATAATGACTCCATGTGGCCCCTGAAATCACCGTAGGAAACCATATTATGTCTTGAGATCTGATAGATGATAAAACTTCTGTGTAAATTTGTGCGAGTATTTGTCGATGAGCAACTCTGTTATCATATTGTGCCAAAGAGATTAACCCAACTTCCGCTGAAAAATGATCTAGGCGCCCATCAAAGTCTATTGGAAGATCAATGACTGAATCATCATAGTAATTTGTCTGACTTGATAAAAGATTTGTTTTAGTTCTTAATAAGTACAAAATTTTCGAAAAAGGATAAGTAAATGCAATAGCCGCAGCGGCTACATACAGCCTGCTTCGAATTGACGAATTTATTTTTCCATTTTTTATCAACTCCCTAACTTTTAGAGCTGTTTGCTTATCATTCAAAGTTAAAATACCACCTTTGACCGAGTTAACTAATTTAGAAATATTCATTCCAAACAAAGCTCCATCTCCGCC
>CAYSTH010000270.1:0-1807 GCA_964433995.1 uncultured Francisellaceae bacterium
ATTTTTAAATTTAACTCTTTGTTATTAGCTGATTTATATTTTGTTCCTCGGGGTAATTTCCAGGCGATCAGGGTGGCTAACCAGCCTAAGCCTAAAAAGAAAACTAACCACCAGAGTGAGGGGCTTGTTGGAGCTGAAACCGGCTTTTCTTCTTTCTCTAAAAGTGGTTTTTTATTTATAACAGCGTTGCTGGGTGTATTGTCTGTGGCTGGATTGGTTGTTGATTCTGCTGCCAACACCGTTAAATTAATAGGATTTAAGGATGTTATTTCATTCGCCGCTTTGGTCGTATTAAACCAGTTGAGATTAAAGACGGGTATTTGGATTTGGCCTGCTTTATTGAATAAATAAGTAACCTTAAAGGTTTTTCTACCAATTAAATCATCCCCTCTCAATTCATTTTGCTCGGCCATTTTTTCAGAATAGACATTAAAGTTATCGCTATTATCAAACGTCAAATCAGGCAATAACTGGGCTGGTAATCCTTTCGCTTGCAAGGTAATTGTGCGGGTAAGCGTTGACCCTTCAGGGAGCGTCTTATCATTTTTATCATGAAGTTCAGTTAGGATTACTTCTTTGGCGGGCAGCCAATTTTTTGTTTGATAACGACTTGGAATAGGGGCTACTTCTAAAGTTTCGGGTTTGGCTTCAACACTAACTTGATGGGGCGTTGTATCATAAACTAAGGCATGGAATGCCGGTGGTTTAATTTTTAGCTCACCTGTTTTTTGCGGGAAAATGGCAAATTTCTGTTCTTCTACCATATAGGTCCGGCCATTTTTCATGGTTTGGTAGCGTTTGCCATCAGGGAATGGGATAATTAAAGCCTCATCCGCCTGCGGTGGTTCATAACTGGCCTCAAGTAAACGAGCACTATTATAGAGTTTTATTGTGTAAATTATTTGTTGATTTAAATAGGGCGTTTTAGTACTTATTGATGCATCTAAAATAATAGCACCATCTTGGCTAGAGGCTTCAGAATTATTGGCTGGATTGGTTGCAGCCAAAACATCAATGGTTAAATTTTGAGTTTTAATACCGCCAATATCTAAGGGCGGAATGGTTAATTGCCCTGCTTTCTTCGCTGTTAATAAAATTAACCAGTCAGAGTAAGAACTAACCTGCCCATTAATAATATTGTAACTAGAGCTTCGTTGTGAGCCTATAATTTGGAAGTCTTTTTGTAAGGGGGTAAGGTTGGGTATAGCATTGGCTTCATTGCCATCCATTTTTAAATGAAGATTGAAGGATTCACCTAAAGGAATCTGGTTGGTTTCAAGTTCTGCACTTACAGCGGCAAAAAGCATTGGAGTTATAATTAATAACCCTAAAGTTACCCATATTTTTTTCATCAGAACCATTCACCTTGTCGTTTTAAATAGTCACGTAAAAATTTCTCTCGCATAAGTCCGCCAGGGTCATCGGGTATTAGGCGAAGCCATTGCTCTTTCGATTGTTGCTGTTGTTTTTCCTGTGCAGATAGGTTTAATTGATTCTCATCACCTTTTTTGTTTTGTTGTTCTTTGCTTTTGTCTTGTTTAGCTTTAGCTTCTTTATCTGCATCATCATTTTTATCATGTGCTTTGGCTTTATCTGGGCTCTCTTTATCTTGTTTCTCTTTTTCATTGTTTTTGGGGTTGTCAGGTTGCTGATTTTGGTTTTTTTGATCTTTATTTTGTTGACTCTGACCTTGCTCACCGTTATTTGACTGATTATCTTGTTGCTGATTTTGGTTTTTTTGATCTTTATTTTGCTGATTCTGACCTTGCTCACCGTTATTTGACTGATTATCTTGTTGCTGATCCTG
>CAYSTH010000271.1:0-1761 GCA_964433995.1 uncultured Francisellaceae bacterium
CGATGCTTGCTGTAGCGTTGGAAATCAATGCCAATCACTTCCAGATGACGTATTATCTGTTGTTATTCCTATTAGTATTTTCGGTTTATTTCTTATACAAATTATTCAAAGAAAAAGAGCTGAAAGCATTACCAAAAATCATTGGAACATTTGCCATTGCAGTCGTTTTAGCTATTGGTGCTAATGCTACTAACTTATTAGCAACCAAAGAATATGCAGATTTTAGTACGAGAAGTAAAAACGAACTAACGTTTAATCCAGATGGTTCAAAAGTTACGACTGATAATGCACTTTCTAGAGAATATATCACAGAATATAGCTACGGAATTGCCGAAAGTTTCAACCTAATTGCGCCACGTTTATTTGGTGGTTCCAATGCCGAAAATGTGGGAACAGACAGTCATTTATATGAATTTATTTCCAATCAAGGTGCATCGCCAAGCGAAGCTGCAGAATTTGCCGAAAACGTTCCAACTTATTGGGGAAATCAACCAATCGTTGCTGCGCCAGCTTATATTGGTGCGATTGTTTTTTTCTTGGCTATTTTAGCATTATTCCATGATAAACGAAAAATAAAATATGCTTTCGTTGCTGGAGCGGTTTTCTCTTTGCTTCTTTCTTGGGGTAAAAATTTCCCAGCTTTGACTGACTTCTTCATTGATTATGTTCCAATGTACGACAAATTCAGAGCCGTTTCTTCCATACAAGTAATTTTGGAATTATGCGTTCCTGTTTTGGCAATTATGGGATTACAATCATTCATTAAAAATGAAGAAAATCGTAAAAAATCATTGCTTTATACTGCTGGAACTTCCATCGGATTAGTGGTTTTATTGTTCTTAGGCAAAGGTATGTTTGATTTTACAACCGCTAACGACAACTATTATATCGAAGCTTATGGACGCGAAATGGGAACAGCTTTTGTGGATGCCTTAAAATTAGACCGAGAAAGTTTGTACAAAGCTGATTTGTTGCGTTCTGGTTTCTTTATGTTGGTTGCTTTTGGATTGCTTTGGTTCTATTTTAAAGGCAAATTAGCACAAGGAAATACCATTATTTTGATTGGTTTGTTTATGGTTGCCGATTTATTTTTTGTAGCCAAAAATTATGTAAATGCAAAAGATTTCGTAAGCGCTCGCGAAATGAATGAGCCATTCCAAGCCAAAGAAGCCGATTTACAAATTCTTCAAGACACAACACATTACCGTGTTTTTGAAGTTGCAGGAAACATGAGTAGTGCGCGAGCTTCTTATTTTCATAAATCTCTTGGTGGTTATCATGCGGCAAAGCCAAAAAGAATTCAACAACTATTTGATTATCAAATTGCCAAAAACAATAAAAACGTTTTGGATATGTTGAACATCAAATACATCATTCAAAGTGATGAAAAAGGACAAGAATTTGCTACCATCAATCCTGATGCTAACGGAAATGCATGGTTTGTTTCTAAAATTCAAACTGTAAATTCTGCAGATGAAGAAATGAGAGCGTTGGATAAATTGGATACTAAAGAAGTAGTTGTTAGACTTAAAGATAAAAACGAAAAAGCTTCTGAACTTTCTTTACCTTTCAGAAAAGACAGTTTAGCTACAATCAAACTCGATGTATACAAACCAAATTATTTAAAATATACTTCAAATAATTCCAACTACGGTTTTGCAGTTTTCTCTGAAATCTATTATAAAGATGGATGGAAAGCAACAATCGATGGTAAAGAAGCTTCAATTTACAGAGTAAACTACACACTTCGTGGTTTGGAAA
>CAYSTH010000272.1:0-1760 GCA_964433995.1 uncultured Francisellaceae bacterium
CTCTTTTAATGTGAGCAGGCTCTATCCTGAAACAAGCTATCACTTCAATCTCGATGCACAAAATACATCAAAATGCCTATTTTTTGACTTTCAAGCAACAAAGGAAAATTATTTACCTTTTTGTGTTACGGCTGTATCCATAGCAGAGCATGCTGATCTTGTCGCAACCCTTGCTTCTATTACAGATAAATTCATCACCTTAGAAAATAAAAAAAACAGCCATTGGTTTAATTGCTTTTGGCTTGCTTGTTATTTTGGCTATAACAAATTAATAAAACTACATATTGAACAACAGGCATTAGAAAATATTAATATACCCATCTTTCCATATAGAGAAAGATATACACCTTTATATATAGCTTGTCAGAATGGAAATATTACTACCGTAAAGTTGCTACTTACAACCGACGCTAAAAAAAGCATTAATCTAACCACCATAAAAGGAGAAACGCCTTTATATACAGCCTGCGCAAAAGGACATGGTGATGTTGTAGATTTATTGCTTACAAATGGAGCGCTTACCAATCTAAACAATGAGTTATTTATTGCATGCCAAATGCGACATACTAAAATTGTTTCTAGGTTATTAACCCAAAAAGCAGTTAAAGAACATATTAATGATTTAAATCCAGAAACCCAAGTAACCTGCCTTTGGGTGAGCTGTTTCCTTGAGCATTATGATGTTATTCAAATATTACTTGAAAATGGTGCAGCCCCTTCTATACATATTACAGCGCCAAATGGTGAAACGGCTTTATCAATGGCTATCAATGAAAACAAATTTGAAGTGGTTGAATTATTGTCTCAATATTTCCCTAAAAACGATGGTTTTCATGAACTAGATACACCAGCTTGCCTAATTACACCACAATTCAATAGCATTCATCAGAAAGCTGATTTAAAAAAATCAGATGAAAAAACTGAAGTCAGAAATAAACTTCAATTTTATTAATACTGACCTAGCATGATATTTTAAGATTTAAGGCGCTTCATCTACTTCTTTTGGTTTGGGTAATAAATCTTGGCGTTTTAGCCCAAGCACCAAAGATAAAGCTCCGGCTATGTAAATACTCGAATAAGTACCTATCACGATACCGATAATAAACGCTGTCGAAAAACCTTTGAGAGAGGCCCCGCCAAAAAAGAACAATGCAACAACGACCAATAAAGTCAGCACCGAAGTCATCAGCGTTCTAGACAATGTCTGATTAATAGATAAGTTTAAAATTTCTTCAGTCGATTGACCTCTGACCTTTCTAAAGTTTTCTCTTACTCTGTCATACACAACAATGGTATCGTTAAGCGAGTACCCTATTACGGCCAAAATAGCCGCTA
Organism: uncultured Francisellaceae bacterium; assembly: GCA_964433995.1. Classification (GTDB taxonomy): domain Bacteria; phylum Pseudomonadota; class Gammaproteobacteria; order Berkiellales; family Berkiellaceae; genus CADEEZ01. Next base: position 1,336 of record CAYSTH010000272.1, read on the forward strand.
GCGTGGCCAAATCAAATTCTAGTTGCAAGCCAGAAAAAATCCCTAAAATTAAAATAGGATCGTGTAATAATGCGACAGCCGCAGAGATAGCGAATCTAAATTCAAACCTAAACGCAATGTAAATCATGGTTGCAGCTAAAGCGACCATGACGGCCAAAGCGCCTTGCTGCGCTAAATTTTCACCTACTTCAGCCCCCACAAACTCAACACGACGCAACTCAACTTGTGTTTTGCCATCTTGAAGCGCTTCTAATACGTGCTGACCGATAACTTGGTTAGCCTCTGTGGTATTTTCTCCCATTTTGGCGCCAAGACGAATTAATACATCATTCGTTGAGCCATAAAAACTGAGTTTAGGTTCATGAAACCCTTTTGTGACTAGTTTAGTGCGCACTTCTTCTAAGCTAACAGGCGCACCAAATCGA
>CAYSTH010000273.1:0-1742 GCA_964433995.1 uncultured Francisellaceae bacterium
TTTGGCTAAATTATCAGGATCATCCAGATTAAAATAAGGTTTATTTGGAAATAAAGTTTTTGCGAGCGTTGTTTTACCTGATTGCCTGGGGCCTACCAATGTAATCACTGGAAATTGAGTCGAAAGACTTATTAATTGTGCTTCAATATTTCTGTTTATATACACGATATCGCCTAAAATCTATACATTTTTATAGTTCAAGTATAAAACGGTATAGATTTTAAATCAAATAGTGCCATCACCACCGAATTTTCTTTTCTGGAAAATATTTATTAATTAATTTTTCATAGTAAGGTTTAACTTCAGCAACATTGACTGGCTTTGCTGATTTTGAATATAAATCGTATTGGTTAAATTTATTCAACCAATGTAAATGTTTTTTATCTTGCTCATTTAGTAAATATTGATACTCTCCTTCTTATGCAAGGCATAAAAAGAATGATATCGAATCATAAATTTGGCCTGTTCAGGTAAAGTAGATTGATCTTTCACTACTTGATATAAATACTCATCATGCCCCCAGGTCATCACCACATTATTTAAGCCTATCCCTTCTTTGCCATAAATGCCCAATCTAGTCTGATAAAGTAGATTTTTCATATCAGGGTTGTCTTTAAAATATTCAGCATGCACAATTTTATCAGAGAATTTGCACCCTAATGGATAAGTATCTCCTACCACTGCCCATTGTGGTTCTCCAAAATAAGAGAGCATTTTACCTAAATCATGAATTAATCCTGTTAGTATCATCCAATCAGGCTGATTAGCCTTTCGCATCGCTTCTGCGGTTTGCAAAGCATGTTGAATTTGAGGTAAATCCAGATCAGGATCGCTTTCATCTTTCAAGGTACTAAGTAGCTCTAACACTTCCCATATACCATAAGTGCCATGATTTAATTTATGATATTCATTAAATTTATTTTTTGAAAAAGCCAATGTTTGATTGAGATGCTGTGCTTGATAAAATGCTTTTACATGAGGCGGGGCTTCTTGATAATTTCGAAACTCTGCTTTTTGATTTAACTCTTCAGCATAAATAGGGCTAAAACATAAACTCAAACAGATCAAAAATATTGAGCGATAATTAATCATAGAAAATCCCTCTCTAAAAAAACATCTTAACAGCGTTCTATACAGATTTAAATATCACCATCACTTTTGAATAAAAATAAAAAAGTCAGAAGATGCTCTAATCAGTAGTTACACGTATATCGTTCTAAAAAAAACAAATAATCTGACTGTTTGTTGATAGTTCACAAAACTTTTTTAATATCTGCCTTGTCTTTTTTAGTTATAAACCTTTTTTAACACTGGAGTAATAACCATGTCTGACCAAAACCAAGCACCTTCTAAAAAAGAAGCTCTTTATTTAAATGCTCAAGGTTTGGCAAGCATGAAATCCATCATGGAATCACTCATGTTAATTACCCTTGCCACAAAACGTGAGATGGAAGAGCGCGAAGTAACAGACAGAGAAAACAATGCTGTCATGGTAAAAAGAATGCAAGAGCTGGAAAAGTTTGCTCAACTCTCTCAAGAATTATGGATATCATTTTCTAATAACAAACCCGTTGCACCTCGACAATTATGGGATTGGTCAAATCAAGCAAATCGAGTCGCCGATCTTATCGATCCTCAAAATAATAAAAAAGCCGCACATAATAGGGTATTTAAAATAATAGAGGCAGGGTTTATACAAAGAGGATTGCCTGTCCCCGATCATGTAAAAGAAAAAAAAGCTG
>CAYSTH010000274.1:0-1733 GCA_964433995.1 uncultured Francisellaceae bacterium
CGATAGGGTAATGATAGCCTTTTATATATAAAACCCAGGTATATAAAATAATAAAGCCAGAGATAAATATGCGCCAATAAAGATTGGTATAGCGAATACCTAAAAATCCCCAAAAGACAAATGCACTTTGCAAATGACCACTAGGAAAACCATATGTATGCGTACCCACATTAGGAGGCAAGGGCATTTTCCAAAGCATTTTTAAAAAAGGATTAGCACAAGCAGTAAACAATAAGATAAAAAGAGCAAAGGCAAATGTTTTTCTGTCTAAATACAAAAAACCGACTACAGCCAATGACACCATACAGTAACCACTGCCCAAAAAAAGCACCGCATCTGTGACGCTATCTAATATCATGGTTATTTTTTCTGCGGTGCTAAGCCTTCAATGGAACCTAAAACACTGGATTTTTCTTGGATGATTTCGCCATTGTTATTTTCAAAAATGATATTGCCTAATACTTTAGTGTTCTTCAGAATGAGCACTTGTTTGTCTTCAGGGGTATCTGGCTTATTTAGGGTAGGGCGAATACGGATTCTTAGTACGGTAGAATCTTTGATTTCGATTTTGTCAGAGGCAATGATCATTTCACCATCTATTTTTGATTTGTCTGTTTGTACATATCCAGATACTTCAACAAACCCAGATACTTTGACCTTATCTAAATTTAACATACCATTGGTACGAATGTTTCCTAATATCGTAGAGTTTTCTATATTGCCACGACCATTGACGGAGATGTCTTTTAAAGTACTTTTATCAACATTGAGCGTGCCATTAATTCTTGTGCCGCCAGTGACTTGCATATTTTCTAAGTCTAATCGACCATGATGGAGCATACCTGGAGAAGTTGAGTTGCTTAACTTTTTATGGCCGTAAGTTGCTTCTGCCCCGGTAACTTGACTGCTAAATAATATGAATATAGAAAAAGTGAGAAATTGTACTAAAAATCTAAGTGGGTATAACATGCTTAATTCCTTCCATGGTGATAGCCAATTAGGGATTCTATTATAAATTTAGGGTTGTTAGAATGCCTAGATAATTTTTATCGTGTTATTTGTTAAAGTAACTTATTTTCAATCTAATGTAATGTGGATTAACTAAAAAACTATGATTTGCACACGTTTTGCGCCTTCTCCAACGGGATATTTACATATTGGCAGCGTTAGAACAGCGCTTTATTGCTGGTTATTTGCAAAAAAAAATGGTGGCAAATTCATTTTAAGAATTGAAGATACCGATTTAGAACGTTCTACCCAAGAAGCGGTTGATATTATTTTAGATGGTATGGCTTGGTTAGGCTTAACATGGGATGAGGGTCCTTATTATCAAACGGCTCGTTTTGATCGTTACGGTGCAGTGATTAACGAATTATTGGCAACAGGGCATGCTTATAAGTGCTATTGCTCAAAAGATCGTTTAGAAAAATTGCGCGAAGTGCAAATGCTCAAAAAAGTGAAGCCTAAATACGATTATCATTGTCGCCATGCGGCACCTGCCAATATTGCTCCGGACGCACCTTATGTGATTCGTTTTAAGAACCCGCTCGATGGTTTTGTGACCATTGAAGATGCTATTAAAGGCAAAATTGAAATAGCCAACGATGAATTAGATGATTTAGTGTTAGCCAGAACAGATGGTTCTCCTACTTATAACCTGAGTGTGGTGGTAGACGATTGGGATATGGGTGTGACACACGTTTTAAGGGGCGATGATCATATCAACAATACAC
>CAYSTH010000275.1:0-1696 GCA_964433995.1 uncultured Francisellaceae bacterium
ATCGCTCAATCACCTTTTCTACTAATTCGGTAGGACGGATAACGTTTTTTAATCGGGAAATAAAATGGTTTAGAAATTTTAATGCAAGGAAGTTTGCAGAAATAGAGTTCTGCTCTAGCATATTGATGATTGTAGGCGTTATGTTTTTTAATTGTTTTTCAGTTATCGTACAGGACAAAATAATAAGACATCGAAGTGCGTAGAGACGACATTCAAATTTTTGAGCGCTATCGATAAATAGGTCGATTATATTATTTATGAAATCATTACGCTGTTGCTGACTAAGTTGGAGAATAAATGCGAGGAAACAATAGTTGGCAGCCGAGCGTATATCTGAGTCTGGATGCAAAACGTTTTTATTGACTTTTTCAATGAGTCTAATAATTTGATCATTGGTCAATCGAGGAGCAAGAGCGGCGCAACAGTTGAGTGCATTTACCGAATGAGTCTTTTCATCATCTTGTAGTTTTTTTTGCAAGTTACTGATAAAGGCTTCTTCAATAGAAAACTGGTGGCCACGAAGGCGTGTTAATATCATCGTGGCATATAATTTATCTATTGGGCTATAAATCGATGATTTCAGCAAGTGAGATAATTCGTTTTCTAATAAAATTTGTACTTTATTGTTTTGTAGGATTAATAATCTTTTGCCATAGACTAAGTTCCTTAATAATTCAGTCTGGTAAGGGAATGATTCCCGATCTGTTTTCGCAAGTAAGGCAATAATTGCTAGAGCACCCTGCTGTTTATTTATTAACCTGCAATAGTGGTAGAGTTGACGAGAAGGTACTGTGGAATATATTTGTAAAATTAACTCATCAGGAACATTTGAGAAAAAATTAATCGCTTGTGGAATTTTGTCGTGCATCAGTTAACTTGGTTGTTTTTATGAAAAAATAACTAAACTTAATTCAATGGGTGTGCATAGTAGCAATTATGTTTATTTTTTAAAAGAAAATAGTAATGTAAATTTTTCTCTTACATAATTTAGGCACTCCTTTTTAATTTATCAATGCAATGACTCCATTGAGATAAGAGGCAAACATCAGCCAAAGCGTGTAGGGAGTTAATAACCAGGCAATGGTTTTGTGTGTGGTTTTAGTTTTTATGACTAAAATTACATTGATGCAGGTTAAACTAATCAGCCAAATGGCACTTACTCTAAACCAATGTAATTGAAAGAAGAGGGGAGTCCATGCCCAATTCATTAGAAGTTGCAATATAAAAAGAGTTGTGATTAGTTTTGAGTGAATTTTATCAGGCCTTGATAAAATCCAGGCAACTCCAGCAAGTAGGGCATATAATAGAGGCCAAACGATTGAAAAAACATATCCAGGAGGGGTTAAGGACGATTTATGAAGATTCTCATACCATGGAGATATATTGGCTTGTGTCAATGAGCCTAATAAAAATCCCATGCTTTCAAGCAAAATAATCCAGAAAATGAATTTCATTAAACTAGTTAGGCGCAAAATCTTCTCTCCATATTTGGGTTAATCCTTCTCGATATGTGGGGTATTTTAAAACCACATTCAATTCTTGCTTTATTTTTAAGTTACAAACTCTGCGATTATTGGCATAAAATTCCTGTTCCATTGGTGATAGCTGAGCTTCTGCAAATGGCATCAAAGGAAGTGGTTCGCGATGAAGGAGATTGGCAGCATAAGTATCAATAATATGCGCTGGAGCTGGTTCA
>CAYSTH010000276.1:0-1690 GCA_964433995.1 uncultured Francisellaceae bacterium
CATCACTTTCTTCAAACAGAAATTATCAACATACTAGGATTACAAAAAATAGGTGCCATTAAAGCACCTACACAAACAGTCGGAAATTGTGCTTGGACGTCACTGGAAGCAGCTTTTGAAGCATCATTTGTAGACTCATTTATTGATCAAGGCATTACCCCAACAATGGCTCACTATTATGCTAAACAAACTTTTCATATATGGGAAGATTACGATCAGCTTAGTGAAATTGCAAATGTAATAGAAAACAAAGATTATTTAATAAAAAATGAAATTTATGATGATTTACTATTAAAAGCTCTTCAATATCATCATGAACCAAACAATTTATCCAATATTCAAAAAGGCACTCTAATACTTAGTCAAGTACATGAGCCCTCATTTCACGATGCTTTTAAAACAACGATTGCAGACAATATTAACAAGTATTATCCAGGTCTATATAACAATATTAGCTACATGAAAAACGATTATCCATTAAACTCTTATTATGATTATTTAAAAAGTTGGTCTCTGTATTTAAAAACTTCAAATGCCAATGAATATCAAAAAACAAAAGAATATTTCGATTTTTTACAATCATGTGACAAACTAAATTCCCAGGCGGATCTTACTACTATTGCTTTGCATGATGTCATCAACAAATCTGCAGCTCAATCTTTAGAGATTTTATTTAGCTCCAATGAAAATGCAAATCAAACTATTAATAATTCTAAGCCAGAATTTGAAATTGTTCATCTTGATATTTGGAAAAATATCCTTTCACCTAACAACCACCTTGTTGAAACCACTTTGGTATAACCTAAACTGTTAGAGAATGGCAGGGCGAGCAAAATGAAAGTTGCTCACTCTGCTGCTTTATTTTTTAAAACGCATATTCAGCATTCATATTAAATAAAAACCTTTTAGGTTTACTATTATCGTATAAATCAATAAATCGAGACCCTGAGCTAAGATTAAAAGCTAATCCATTATTAAACCTGTAACCAATACCTGCTCTTGCAGTTAAATATAATGAAGGTGTGGTTTCTTGTTCAAAATTACCACGGTTATCACTCAAGCGCTGAGTGTGTTGATAATACTCTAATCCTGGCTTTAAAAACCAATGGCTGTTACCGCTAAGTGTTTGGTAAAAAGTAAAATAAATATCATTGGACTTTGTTTTTAGCAAAGCATTTTCTCGCACCTCACCTTTTGCAATAGATGAATAATGGGCACGGTGTTCTTCATGAGAAACAGGTACGGTATACCCTAATTCAAAACCCATTTTATAATTTTTTTCTTGTATTGGGTTCATGCCCACAAAAAATCTCGGCGAATATTTTCTAACCGATTTATCGTCAAAAGTATAATGTGTAAAACTGTGTTGGTATCCTATATACGGCGCATATTTACTAGAAAAAGTAGATTCAGCTAAAACAGGTTGAGAAAACAATACACAGAGCGGCAAAAAAGCAACTGTTAATACAGATTTTTGAGAAAACATGTTATTTTTCCTTTTTATTTTTATATAACACAAATCTGCTCTCATTAGAGCCCCTGTTACTACTATTTTTAAATGTATTCGTGAACAGATTGGCTAAATTTAATCGAGGTATTGATTAAGATTATATTGGAATCAATGCCTGAATCAATCAATTTATTTGTATATTCAACTACATTCCATTTATTATTAGTACAATCATTTGTA
>CAYSTH010000277.1:0-1677 GCA_964433995.1 uncultured Francisellaceae bacterium
AGAAAATAGTCATGGTTTCTACGGCGGGGTATGGTTTTATTCCTCAGTTGAAAGAATTATATACTAAGAATAAAACGGGTAAGGCCGTGATGAAATTAAGTGAAGATGAAAAGCCACTTTGCAGTGGTCCTATCACAACCGATCATCATGGGGTTGCTTTACTGACGAGTGAAGGTAGATTATTAATTCTAGATATTAAAGATATTCCTGAATTGAATAAAGGCAAAGGAAACAAACTGATTAACCTCAAAAAATCGACCAAAGCTGGTGTGGCACCCGAACAAGTCATTAGCGTTGCATTATTAGCCAAAAAAGGAAAATTACAGATTTTGGCGAATAAGCGAAAATTAGAATTATCAGGTAAAGTATTAGATGGTTATTATGGCGAACGTGCTAGCGCACCTAATAAGTTGCCACAAGGATATGGAAAGGCAACGGGGCTAGAAGTGTAGTTAAATTAAGTATCCGGTTGTGATGATTGAATAAAAAATTGCTTAAAGTTGCTAGTAGATAATACCAAATCTGAAAGTTCAACTGGCTTGTCGACAGATAAGCCAGCTATATTGGAGCTAGCATCAAGCAGTTTGATTTTCATCCCCGTTTTGAAAGGCATGCCAGGGCTAACAATAGATTCTCCTCGGCCGAATGCAGCCATTTCAGGTACAAATAAAATTTGTTGTGGTTCGCCAATAAAGCTCCCTTCATTTTCACCCATAATTTGAATATTCAAAGCTTGAGGATGATGACCAATTAGCTGCAAGCCACATTGAATTTTATTGGCATCTAATTGTTTTACCCAACGAATGACGCCAACCGTAATTTGCTGCTCATGTGAATTGGTTCGATTGCATAATCCTAATAAATCGCCCGTTTGTGGTTGCTTTGTTTTCAGGGTATTCACGTCGAATTCAATACAAAATCCTCCTGGACTTTCATTGATTATCATACAGTCTGAAAGTGAAGAATCTTCTTTTTGCTTTGATAGCGCTTGAATCACGCCATTTAAACCACTAAAAGCTTTTGCGGGTTGATTAATTTCTACACGATCTTGTCCTCTATTTGAAAAATAGCTCCATGTGGCAATCAATTGTTTTATCAAATTCATGGGTAAATTTTTTTCTGTAGAGGAGGCATTGCTGTGAGTTGATAATAGGGTATCTAAATAAGCGGTTAATTTTTTAAGCACCAACACCCTTGAATATTTAGAAGAGGGAAATAAATTTAAAGAAATGTAAACAGGCGGTGAATCTTTGGTTAACTCTAAAGAAAAAAGCTCATTCTGAGTATCATCAAAAGGAACAATTTTTGTGAATTTCGTCCAAAAAGGTAGGGCATGATACAGTAACAATAATTCTTGAGTAGAGAGTCGATAAGGGTTTGCAATAGAAAAAAGTAAAATATGTTTATACCAGTCTGAAATAGAAGCATGCATAATTTCTTTATCTATTGAATGTAAAGTTTTATTTGTTAGATTCTTTTTTTCAGCTAATTGATATAAGGAATGACAATTTAGCCATAAATTTTTGGGTGTTTTGGCATATACAAAAAAATAAATAAACAAGCATTTTAAATTTAATCTTAGACAAAATGCGATGCTGGTCGCAAAAATATCTTTGTTGTAAAATAACTTATCGGCTTGTTCATCGATGACGATTTGATGACTTTGTTTAGATAATA
>CAYSTH010000278.1:0-1645 GCA_964433995.1 uncultured Francisellaceae bacterium
AAAAGCAGAAATTGAAAATTTATTAATCTTATTTAAAAAACAATATGTTAAAACAATAGAGCAAGATTTTTTGCCTATAGATAAACAAGAAAAAATATATGTTCATCAGCAAAAATTAATTGCTCAGAATCAATATGTCGCCAAAGACAATACAAAATGGGATTTAAATTTAGAAGGCCATGCCTCTATGCGTCAAAGAGAAAATCAATATGGCGTGTCGCTTTCTTTAGATTTTCCTATTAACGATCAATTAAAACGATACCAATCTTTGTATCATTTACAGATAGAAAAAGATAAACTAAAAGACGAACAAGCATTACATGAATATTATTATCCTAAAAAAATTGCTTTTGAGCAGCAAGAAATAGAAAGTAAATTTAAACAATTAGAACTTGCCATTAAAATGAAAAATTTAGCTCAAAAAAGTTTACAAACAGCAGAGTTAAAATGGCAGGTGGGTAGGCTCACTTTGTTTGAGCTCATACAACTTTCAAACCAGTATCAGCAAGCCGAATTAGATTTAATTAAAGCCAAAATGAATATTCTGAGCACAGGGTTTGCCTATTTTAAAACGATAGGGCTGCTTAAACAGTTTTGGGTAGGGTAAGATGAAAAAATCTAAATTAATATTATATATTTATGTGCTTGTATTGAGGTTGATCTCTTATAGTACTTTTAGTTTTGCTGATCCTCAAGAAAACTATCAAGGCATTGGTCAAGTCACGGCTTTATCTGGCAAGGCTATTTATTTACCTTTTGAATCAAAAATTGATGCCTGTTTAGTCAGGCCTGGAGAGTATGTTAAAAAGAACCAACCACTATTTTCGTTAGATAGGTTCGTTTTAGACCAAGAAATAGATAAAATAGAAATAGATATATTAGATTATAAACAGCAGTTATTTGATTTAGAAAAAAACAATTTAACCCTGTCAGAATCGGCGCTTAATCTTCATCAAGCTCAACAAGAAACAGAGTATGCTAAAAAACGTTGGCAAGATTCCGATAAATTGTTTCAAGCAGGTATTATTTCGCATGAAGAATATATGTGGGATAAAAGACGATATCAGCAAACAGTCGATGCATATAAAAAACAATTGGCCATGCAAAAACATCTGAATAATCAAACTATTTTTAATGAAAAGAAAATATTGCTTAAAAAAAAGATGATGCGAGCACAAGCCATGTTAACAGAGCTCAAAAAATTTAAGAAACAACCCATTTTTTTGGCAGCTTTTGATGGGCTCGTTGCACCCATTAAATTAAAACCAGGCGAGTTTCATTGCACATCTGGCGAAAAAATTTTACATGAACAAGATATTTTATGGTTAGTGCCACAACAAAATAGACGAGTAGAGTTAAAGCTCGATCAAACAGATTTGTCTCAAGTCAGCATAGGTAACAAAGCAGAAATATCTTTTATAGGCTATCCGAACAAAAGCATGAGTTCAAAAGTACTTGAGATAGATGCCATTCCAGAGCCTAATGTACTGCCTCCCAAATATCGAATTTATTTAGAAATGACAAATGCTGAGGCCATTAGGCTTGGTACTCAAACACGAGTAAAAATATATGTTAATTAAACCAACATCTAATTTTATTGTGTTAAATAATTTAAAAAAAGAGTATAGTCAAAAAGCACAGCCGA
>CAYSTH010000279.1:0-1642 GCA_964433995.1 uncultured Francisellaceae bacterium
CCGAGTATTAACATAGCCCCCAAAAGTATACCAATGCTTCCTCCAATAAGATAATACAAGCAAGATTCTTGCACAAATTGAATGACAATATCTTTGGGGCTTGCACCACAAGCCAAACGAATACCTATTTCAAATTTTCTTTTATCTAAACTCAATAAAAAAAGCTGTATTAACAATAATGAACCCAATCCTAAACAAACAAAACAAATCAACGTTAACACTCTCTCAATTTGAGCAAATTGCGCTTTAATTTTTCCTAAAATAAAATCGGCATCTTTTATGTGAAAAGAACCTGACGCTATATATTCATGATAAAAATGGCTCAGATTGTCTAGAATCTCAGATTTTTTTTGATTGTAATTAGGTTTAACATATAAATGATCTATCTGTATATTTTCTGTTAATCTTAATGCCAATGGGTAAGTAATTAATGCTGAACTTTCAAGATTTTCATCTAACAAAGTCGCCCCATTTTGTTCATAGATACCTATAATTTTGAATAATTGATCTTGATATTGCATATACTCACCTACTAAATCTTTAGGCGAGTTGCTTATATCTTTTGCCAACTTGTGGCCTATCATCATGTATTTGCTATCGCTGTCTTCTGCTTTTAACGCTCTGCCATATATTATGTTTATTTTAAAGGTATCTGTAGGATTATCAGCTGCTAATAACATAGCAGGATATTTTTTAGCATCGAATAGTAATTCTGAGCCAATAATGCTGTAAGGCATAATCTGCCCCAATCTTTGTTGACCGACCCAAAGGTTTATTTTTTCGTACTGCAAAATAGGATGAAGCTCGATATTACCTGCATCTGGAATAAAGGTGGCGATAAAATGACGATCGCCTAATTCTGCAAGTTGTTCTTTTAGTTGATAGGCCAATATTTGTTTTACCACAAAAAGAATATAAATACTGGCGACACCCGCGATAATACTACTCAATATAATTGCGGCAATAAACTTTTGTGATTGAATATTTAAATAAGCTTGTTTTAACATGATAGATAAAATTGATAGTCTGTTTTTTCTGCTAACTTTTTATCATGTGTGACCATAATATAAACAGCTTTTTGTTCTTGAACATAGTTTAATAATAAATCCATATATACTTCTGCCAACTCGGGATCTAAACTTGCGGTGGGTTCATCAGCTAAAATTAATTTAGGTTGTGTGATTAAACCTCGAGCAATCGCGACCCGTTGTTGCTGCCCTAATGATAATTCATGTGGGTAACGACAGGTCAAACCTTCTAAATTCAGTTTGGATAATATTTCTTTTTCCCATGATAAAGATAATTCTTGTTTTCTATAGATAAAAGGTAATCTAATATTTTGTTCTACCGATAAATAGGGAATTAATTGATGGTTTTGAAAAATAAAACCAATATACTGATTTCTGATTTTGGCTTTCTGACTTTGAGTCAAGGTTAAGACATTTATATTATCTAAAAAATACTGCCCATCACAAGGTTTATCTAACAACCCTAAAATATAAAGCAGGGTTGATTTTCCACTCCCAGAATACCCCTGTATGCTTAAGCTGGTTTTTAAGGGTAAATTCAAAGATATATTGTTAATAATCGGCTGTGCTTTTTGACTATACTCTTTTTTTAAATTATTTAACACAATAAAATT
>CAYSTH010000280.1:0-1632 GCA_964433995.1 uncultured Francisellaceae bacterium
CAAGAACATTTTGAAGCATTAGAAAAAATAAATGTAGAGCAACAACGGAGAAGTTATTTGTCTTCTTTGATTACACAAATTATGGATAATGAATTCAAAAAAACCGCACCAATACAAGGGGATGCCTTAGATGCAAAATATAATTTTTCTAATAAGCCTAAAGTCAGTGCTACAGATAAAGGATTATTGGTGGGTGCGATGTTTAATCAACTTGTAGAATCTCTGGAAGGGAAAGCAAAAAAATTGAGTGAGCTACAATCTCATACCAGGCATACAGCGGTTCAACAGCGTGAAATCGATCAACTCAATAAAGAAATTGATGAAAAGATAGCAGATTATATTCGACATGCTAAAGATAATGTTTTATCAGGTGGTGAAAAAAAGAATTTTTTCAAAAAAGATGTCAATGATAAAATTAAAAATTTAGTTTTAGCTCATGGACAGGTGTTGCAACAAGCACCGCTGTTGACGCCTAAAACACCTCAGCCAGTTATGCTAAGCAAAGCGCCAGTGACATCAGCACCTAAAGGTCCAAGTGAGGCAGATAAGAAAGTCATGGACTTGATTTCAAAATATCAGGGACATATAGCAGAAATGTATTCCCATAAATCGATTAAATCTGAGAAAAAGTTTCACGTCTCTGGTGTCCTGAATTCTTTTAGAAATGCCGTTCAAAAAAGAAATGATAATAGAGGGCATCAGATTAACGATATGGAAGATGCCTTACGTGCAGCTAAAAACATCATGAATTCAAATGATCCTGACAAAAATGCTAAAGCACTACATGCTGTTGAAAAAGCAGCAGATAGTTTAAATAAAGGCATTAAACACGAAAATCCTATTATTAAATCGAGGCTCAGAAATATTTCTAAAGAAATTTTAAATGAAGTGGATGGCGTAAGAGGAAATAAAGTAGAGGTCAAAAAGTCTGCTCGAAATGGTTGAAAAATAAGAGGGCCGGCACAGGGACCGGCCCCTACAAAAATCTCATTTTTAAATTTGCATCATCATAGCGAATTATTATTGATTAGCAGAATCTGATGTAGGGGCCGGTCCCTGTGCCGGCCCTTTCTTTTAAAATAATATAAAGCAATTTATTTATGCTCTTTATCAGAATGCCCATGTTCATGAGCAGGTGGACATTGATGCGTAAGTGTAACGCTATTATCCTCAGAAGAAAGGGTTTCGAGCTTAACTGGAAACCCCCATAAAGTGTGCAAATGTTTTAAGACTTCAGCGGCATCTTGTGTTAAAGGTCTATTATGCCTTTGGGTATATCTTAAGGTTAAAGCTCTGTCTCCACGAACATTCACATTATAAACTTGAATATCAGGTTCCATATTGCCTAAATTATATTGTTCGGATAAAGTTTGCCGAATCATTTGATAACCTTCTTCATTATGAATAGCAGATATTTCATAGTCTTCGCGTTGTTCATCATCTAATAAATTAAATAATTTCAAGTCACGCATAATTTTTGGGGATAAAAACTGCGAAATAAAACTTTCGTCTTTAAAATTTCGCATAGCAAAATCAAGTGTTTTAACCCAGTCAGAACCTGCTATCTCGGGAAACCATTTTTTGTCTTCTTCTGTAGGGTGTTCACAGATACGTCTGATATCGCAAAACATA
>CAYSTH010000281.1:0-1632 GCA_964433995.1 uncultured Francisellaceae bacterium
GTTTTAATCAAATTAATTGTTTTGTCTGGATCTTTATTTTTTCCACCGGTAATTTCTAATAAAGTATCATTGATATTTTTTCTTTCTTTAGTGTTTCTTTCAATGGCATGCAAAACTAACAGTTCAGCGTTATTTTTAGGTGTCGGATCTCCATTTTTTTGAAGCCAAATATCATCCTTATCTTTTGTCTTTTTCTTAAATAGTATTTCAAAACTTGGAGTTAAATTACTATTAAACTTATTAAGTGCAATTTCAAATAGCGTTTTCTTGTTCACTAAAAAATTCAGATCAATATCTTTAAATTGTTCTGATAGCGCAAAATCTAAAGGTTGATTCTTTGATAATGCTTCAATTATCCTAGTTCTTTTATCTAAAAAGTGTTCTTTATGTTGATTCAATCTATAGGCAATATGTTGATCATGGTTTTTTTCTATTTCTGCTTTTGATAGTTTGCTATCGAGATGATTATTTTCATATATTGTATTTATATCATGCAAGGCTTGTGCAAAAATTTTAATTTTAGCTAAGCTTTCTGGATCTGCTGTATCTGAAAAACCCTTTGATATCTCATCCCAGTTGAATTTTTCATCTAAATAATTTTTGAATGGATGTGCTTGCATGTGATTAAATATTTTAGAAGTTACATCAAGCCTAGATTTTAAATTACTAAAATATTTATTTGATTCTGGAAATCGTTTAAGAATAGTACTGGCAATAAAATCTACTTTTTCTTTTGAATTGACATTTAACCAACTAATGCCATGTTTTTGTTGTAAAATAGCACCCAAATCACCATTGACATAACGTATTTGCTCTAAAACTCTGTTATACCTTGAAAGATCTTCAGGTTTGGGTTCATTGTCTACTGATTCTAACCATTTAGGTTTTTTTCCGTATAACACGGTATCGTGACAAGAAACAAACCAGACATCCTTATGAGGATGATCTTTTATCCCTCTTTGTATTTCCGCTTGTGCTTCTTCTTTTGTTAAAATAACACATTGTAAAGTTTCGGGTTTGTTTTTTTGAGCCATCATCATGGTCACATGAAAAGGCTTAACATGTTGTCCATAATAACTATCATTATAAGCCCCAGCTACTGTTTGTCGTTGGCGTGCAGTCATAAAAATATTATCGTCAAATGGGACTGTAGAAATCACTTGTTTCATTGAAAATAATTGTGCATCTCCCTCTTTAACAGGATCTGCATTGAATCCAAGTGTATAGTGCCCACCTGTATATTTTTGCTTAGTTTTATCATAGGTAATCAGCTCTTTCTCAAGTTCAAGTTCCATTTGAAGTTGAATTTCTAATTCATTTTGTAATTCATTTTCAACTTCATTTCCGATATTATCATCTTGAGCCATATCAGAACTAATTCTTTCAATCGGCTTGGCTTTAAAGGTTGTCTCACAAATATCAATTGCTTTGTTTGCCAAGCTAACTAAAGTTTCTTTCATTTGTTCTCTTTCTTGATCTGTCACCTCTATTTGTGCTTCTTCAATCAATTTCTCCCATTGATCGTAATATTTTTCTGCCATGACAGGAAAATAAAGTATGGCATCTTGTTCTGTCTCTACTGCACCATGATTTAAAAAATGATTAGGTTGGAAGTTTTTATAAAAAACAGGC
>CAYSTH010000282.1:0-1045 GCA_964433995.1 uncultured Francisellaceae bacterium
TTGAAAACAATGCAGAACAAAATATAAAATAATAAAACACACAAAAAATATTCAATAGCATATTTTTTTTTGTAACTTTGCACTCCGTATATCTTCGGAAATAATTCAAACAATGAAACAAAACACAATTCAAAAAGCGGTATCGGCAGAAGGTAAAGGATTACATACAGGTGCTTATATTAAAATTACCTTACAGCCTGCAGCAGAAAACCACGGCATTAAATTTAAAAGGATAGATTTAGAAGGACAGCCTATATTGCCCGCAGATGCAACGAAAGTAGTAGGAGGAAATAGAGGAACTGTAATAAAAGTAGGTGATGCAAGTATTAGTACTATCGAACACCTGCTCTCCGCATTGGTTGGATTGAGTATTGATAATGTATTGATTGAGCTTGATGGTCCAGAAGTGCCTATTTTCGAAGGTAGTGCCTTGCCGTTTATTGATTTAATAGAATCGGCTGGAATAATAGAACAAAATATAGAACGCCAATATCTAACTATAACGGAGACATTATATTTCAAAGATGAACATACGGGTGCTGAATTTGTAGCTCACCCTTCTGAAGAATATCAAGTAACAGGTGTAATTGATTTTCCATCAAAATTCGTAGGACATCAAACTGCAATATTATCAAAAATAACAGATTATAAAACAACAATAGCACCAGCTCGGACGTTTGTGTTTTTGCATGAGATTGAAGCATTGTTGGCACAAAATCTTATAAAAGGAGGAGATTTAGATAATGCTATTGTTATTGTAGATACGATTCCTGACGAAACCGCATTAAAGCAACTGGCTATAAAACTTGAAAAACCAAATATAAATGTAAGTAATGAAGGAGTTCTAAATAGCACTCCGCTTCGCTACCCTAACGAACTCGCACGTCATAAATTATTAGATGTAATCGGAGATTTGGCATTGGTAGGCTTACCTTTAAAAGCAAAAATTATAGCTACAAAGCCAGGACATACTGCCAATGTAGCATTTGCAAGATTTTTGAAAAAATATCATACTGAAAAACAAAAAGGAATACCAGTATATGAC
>CAYSTH010000282.1:1055-1586 GCA_964433995.1 uncultured Francisellaceae bacterium
ATATGACCCTAACCAAACTCCAGTATATGATGTTGTGGAAATAACAAAACGCCTGCCACATCGTTACCCGTTTTTGTTAGTGGATAAAATAATAGACCTTACGGAAACCTGTGTCATCGGGATCAAGAACGTGACCTTCAATGAAGGTTTTTTTCAAGGACATTTTCCTAATAATCCCGTTATGCCTGGTGTCTTACAAATAGAAGCTATGGCACAAGTCGGCGGTCTATTAGCACTTTCCAATGTGCCTGATCCAGGCAATTGGGACACGTATTTTTTAAAAATCGATGAAACAAAATTTAAGCAAAAAGTTGTACCTGGCGATACACTTATCATCAAAATGGAATTGCAAGAGCCTATTAGACGTGGCATTGTAATTATGAAAGGTACAGCTTATGTAGGAAACAAACTTGTATCAGAAGCGTATCTTACCGCTCAAATCGTAAGAAGAAAAACTGATGAATCAACATCCATTTAGTGTTATACACCCTAATGCCAAAATTGGTAAAAATGTACAGATTGGTCCTTTTA
>CAYSTH010000283.1:0-1582 GCA_964433995.1 uncultured Francisellaceae bacterium
GGGTAATTTATCACCAGGAGTAATAAGAATAGAAGGGCAGATGTAAATGGCTTTTGACTTCATCTCAGAGTCAAGCTTTTCTGAACCGTAACCTACTTCAGTATAATCGTAGTGAGTTTCGTAGGTTTTACCACTTAAGTAGGTGATCCCTAAATCAACACCAATTATTTTTGTAAACATATAACCACCGCCTAAACTAAAATTTACACCAGCCCCATAAGAGGCCTTAACAGGTTCTACAGTAACCGAATAGCTATTTCCATCCAGCAATTCATTTTCATTATTACCAATATTTTCCTGAGCCGCTGGCAAAGCATAGCCAACACCAGCACGGAAATAAATTTGAGCCTGTACTACACTCGTTATAAAGCAAAAACAAAACATAACAATCTTGATTTTCATAAAGGGTTTAGTTAAATGAGTGTACTACACAAAACAATTACTCAAGGAAGATAGACAAAATACGGACACTAAAAACACCCGATCAATATTTAACAAAAAAGCGAAGGCCCTGATACAGGAACCTTCGCCTTCACCAACACAAAACGTATTGAAGAGAGGGTCTTCAATATTTTATTCCAGACTTTGCCCACCTAAAGTGTAAACAAGACCTACCTGAAAGGAGACAGAACTAAAAGGCAGGTTGATGCGGTTTTCTTGTCTTGGTTGATCAACCGGAGGCTCACCAACATTATCAATTACATCTTTATAAATAGTTTTCTTCTGATATTCATTCAGTTGATCCATAATATCCTGCCCATTGTAGGTATAACTAGTTACAACCTTTTCATCCGGTGAAAACTGCATGCTCACAAAATTCACCTCTGTAGAAAGCTTAATGTTATTACTTAACATCCAGTTCATTCCAACAGCTCCCTGAAATCCAAACGAAGCACCTTTCTTCATCTCCCATTTTGTAATCGTAGTAGAGCTTGCGTAATAATCATAAGAAGATTCTTCCCCTTCCACCACTGGCATACCAGCTATAAAGCCGAATCTGGCGTAAGGAATCTTAGAGCCTTCACCTGCAGATAAAACAAAAGCAGGTGCTATAAAAAAAGCTTTCGAATTTGTTTCCGTTTTGTCATCGTTATAGGTAATACCGTTCGATGTATAAGTATCATTGGCGGTAAAAGTTTTTCCCATCAGATAATTAAATCCAAGATCAACACCCAGAAACTTCGAAAACATATAGCCGGCACCCACATTAATATTAACGCCCGCACCATACGAAGCTGTAACTCCCTCTGATGTTGAGGTATATGTGCCACTGTTTCCATCGTAATTTTCAACATAATTATAGCCCACGGTTTCTTTTGCAGTAGGCAACGCGTAACCTCCACCTAGGCGAAAGTACATCTGTGCCTGAGTGGAAAGACCTAGCAAAAACAAGCTAACTAGTAAAAACAATGATTTTTTCATAATTGAGGTTTTATTAAACTGATTTTCCTTCAAATATAACACAAAGAGAATCTCCTCTGCTTCAAAAATTACCCCATAATCATGTAAGATCCTTCACCGACAGGTATCCGCCATTCACCTACCAACACCCTTTACCAGCCTAATACCCCTATCCGCCAGT
>CAYSTH010000284.1:0-1574 GCA_964433995.1 uncultured Francisellaceae bacterium
AAGACAAAAAAATCTTAGATATTGGCTGCGGTGGTGGCATCCTTACCGAATCATTAGCAATTATGGGTGCTGATGTGACGGGATTAGATTTGGCAGAAGATGCTCTAACGGTCGCAAAACTACATTGGCCTGAAAGTGCGAAAATTAAAGCGCCAATTTATGTTTGTGAGTCTGCTGAAAATTATGCTGCACTCTACCCAGAGCAATTTGATATCATCACTTGCATGGAATTAATCGAACATGTGCCAGAACCTGCCCTACTCATTCAGTCTATTGCGACTTTATTAAAGCCAGGTGGCCACTTTTTTTGCTCTACTTTAAATCGCACTCCTAGCGCTTATCTTACGGCTATTATTGGAGCCGAATATGTCTTAAATAAATTACCTAAAGGCACGCATGAATATAAAAAGTTTATTCGTCCAAACGAAATTTCTCAGTTATTACGGCAGTGTGATTTAAAACTTAATCACTTAACCGGTGTGAAATATAATGTCTTTACACAAGATTTTAGTTTATCGTCGTCATTATCGGTAAATTATTTATTACACGCAACTAAAGCCTAAAACGCCAAAGAGACTTCAACATGAAACCTAAAGCTATTTTGTTTGATTTAGACGGTACCTTGCTAGATACGGCACCAGAATTTGTGGATTGTCTGAATCTGTTGCGCGCAGAACATCATTTACCTGCTCTTCCTTTAGAAAAAATTAGGCCCTCTGTGTCACATGGTTCTGTTGCCGTGCTAAAAACAGGATTTAATTTAGAAGAACATGATCCCAAGTTTGTCACACTTAAACAGCGTTTTCTGGATATTTATTTAAATAATATTGGCAGCAACACCCATTATTTTACAGGCATCGAAACATTGCTTAATACACTAGAGCAGTCTGGCATCAAATGGGGAATTGTCACCAATAAACCTCATTTTTTAACCCAAGCATTACTCGATAAACTTGATATTACCAAGCGAGCCAATGTGGTAGTCAGTGGCGATACACTAAGCGTTTCTAAACCCAGCCCTTTACCCATTTTATTTGCTTGTGAGCAACTCAATATTGAACCCAAGACTTGTTATTATGTGGGAGATGCTGAACGCGATATTATGGCGGGCAAATCTTCAGGCATGCTAGCCACTTTTATGGCCATGTATGGTTATTTAGGACCCAATGATAAACCGCTTGAATGGGCTGCAGACCACTATATTCAGCATCCAAATGAAATTTTATCCCCTACATTTAGTATGGGTTAATGTCTCACAACCCAAAACGAATTTCACCCGCTGCAAGGCATGATCATCTCCTGCATTCACCTTTATCCAAAAAGCTTATTTTTGATGTCAATATTAAGCATGATTGGAATAAAAAATGTTAACCTCCCAACAAACTAATTTTGCTCTTTCAAATACTTCAATCCCGGCTAAAAATGATGGACACGAACAAAACACGGTTCAGTCACTCGACACTCGTTGGCACCAAATTCGTATTAGCCCTATACATGAAGAATTAAAATCTTTTACCCAAACCGAAATTAAATTCTTTTTTGAAGCACCTCAATCTAAATCTAAAATCATGAAT
>CAYSTH010000285.1:0-1563 GCA_964433995.1 uncultured Francisellaceae bacterium
GCGCTTTTTCGGAAGACTTCTGTGACGTAAGGGATGATGTCTGCGGTAGCTTGTTGCTTGCATTTTTCCAAGGCGTCTAAATTAGGGGGGGCAATTCTTGGGGTCTG
Organism: uncultured Francisellaceae bacterium; assembly: GCA_964433995.1. Classification (GTDB taxonomy): domain Bacteria; phylum Pseudomonadota; class Gammaproteobacteria; order Berkiellales; family Berkiellaceae; genus CADEEZ01. Next base: position 108 of record CAYSTH010000285.1, read on the forward strand.
AGGTTCCTTATGTCGGATGCGGACGGCTTCTTTGTTCACTTTTGCTTGAATCGCATTCATAAGGCCATTAATGGCGACGAATTCGGCGATGGAAACAGTTCCTGCTTTATTGGCGCTTTTCAGGTCTTGCTCTAATCCTGATAAAGACGAAGTCCATGAGGTTTGCATATTTTTCATGACGGAATCGAAAGTCCTCCAGTCTATTTGATCTGTCAATTCAGTTCTGAATTTACCGTCCGGGCCTTGTGTAATGATAGGCCTGCCATCGGGTCCAGTCTTTTTTTGCTTAATATAGTCTTCTGAATGAAGTTGATCTTGAATCGCGTTCATTGTTTCATAAATCTCTCGTGCAACACTACTATTATTTGATAAATTATTCATTTTATTAGCCACCTTTTCGTTTTATTAAAAATAATTTTAACGAAATTATTTAATTTATTAATTAATTGTAGATTAATTTTGTGTAAAGATCAATTTTATTATGAATTTGAGCGATTTTAAGCGAAAAAATATTTGAAATTGAAGTATAGTATAGGCATGACCTGATGACAATCTGTTAAGTATAAGGAATTAGTAGTTGCAAAGAATTATATGAATAACATATAATTTTAGATAAAAATTATTTTACATACAAGGAGTCATCACATGCAAGCACCAATGCGAGCGACAGAGAGGGCAGATTTTAGACCTTTATCGAATGTTACTTTTGATAGTAAAGTAGCAAAGCAAGTTATGACTCATACATTTACTTTTGAGGATCTATCTACGGATTCGAAAATACACTATGTAATTCTTCCCGAAGTAATTGCCTCACTTCCAATTCCCCATAATCCTCATCTTAGAATGGAAGCTGCTACTTTACAGGTAATTGATCAATCTAACTTTGAAGATGAAGATCTTATCCATTCAAATAGACTTGCTTACATTATTTCAAGAGGTGATGAGCGTATTTTGGTTTGTAATGAAAATCAAGCAACTAGACTTAACGAAGTAAGAATATTCGCAATCGATCTCGAAGGAAGAAAGGTCTTATTTTCCATAAGAGGAAAAGGTAAAGAGCGTTATGGTATTAAGCTTGGCAGTAAAATTGAAAATACGATAGCTGAAGAATATCAGGCAGCTCTAAAATTATATCATAACAGTCATCCAAAAAAAGCATCTCCATCAATAACAAGCAAAGAACCTCAAAAAACTCCAATTACATCAGCTCCGGTTGAAAAAAACACAACGAAATCATCTAAAAGCATAAACCATAAGGCTACAATTAGTTGACAGAAATTTCAAATTAAATCTATTATTATATTGTCCTTAAAGGGAACTCTCTTTAAAAGGTGCAAATGAATATAGATAAAAATCATATTTCTCCTTCTACGGCTTTTCAAGGCTTTCTCCAAACGGATCCAAGCAAAAGCTTGCAATGTCTGGTTTTTGAGAAAGGTTTGTTACGTATTGGTGA
>CAYSTH010000286.1:0-1562 GCA_964433995.1 uncultured Francisellaceae bacterium
TGTTACACGGTTCATTGGTTGTCTCTAATAAAAAAGTTGCGATTGTAGTGAGTCGGTTTAATGACTTTGTTACCGGTAAGCTGTTAGATGGTGCAAAAGACTGTTTATCCCGCCATGGAATGCTTGAGCAGGACATAACTATTGCGTGGGTCCCGGGCGCATTTGAGTTGCCTTTAGTTGCTCAAAAGTTGGCAGAAACTAAAATGTTTGATGCCATTATTTGCTTAGGAGCAGTCATTAGAGGAAGTACTCCCCATTTTGATTATGTGGCCGGAGAAGCGGCTAAAGGAATTGCTAATGTTGGTCTGAAATATGGAGTTCCGGTAATTTTTGGTGTTATTACTACCAATACACTTGAGCAAGCAGTTGAACGTGCAGGAATCCGCGTCGGAAATAAAGGTTGGGAATCAGGACTTGCCGCAGTTGAAATGATGAATGTAATACAAAAAATCGATGAGATGGCACTCATGGATAACAAAAACTACATAAAATCAAAAAAAGTTACCAATCATCCCGTATTGTAAGATAAGGTTATTTCTAGTGATAGAAGCAATCATTTTCGATCTTGATGGGACTATAATTAATACTGAAGATATGTGGGCAGAAGCAACTAAGCAAATGTTAATTGCGCGTGGTATTGAATATACTGATGTCCTCAAAAAAGAAATACATGATCAGGTTCATGGATTACCTCCGGTAAAAGCATGTGCAATTGTCAAACAAATGTTACAGCTGCAAGATTCTGCCGATGTTTTGGCAGAAGAAAAAAGAGCTCGCGCTCAAACGCTCTTTTCTGGCAATATTAGATTAATTCATGGTTTTGAAACATTTTACAAAAAACTCTATCAATACGATATTAAAACGGCAGTAGCGACCAATTGTGACTCACGGTTCGTGGCTATTGCCGAGCAAGAAGTAAAGTTATCTTCATTTTTTAAAACACATATTTATAGCATCGATTGTGTTGAAAATAAAAACAAGCCTGACCCAGCAATTTACGTATACGCTGCTAAAAAGCTTGGAGTAGATACAAAAAAATGCATTGCAATTGAAGATTCTGCTGCGGGAGTTTTAGCAGCAAAAAATGCAGGCATGTTTTGCATCGGTATTAATACAGCGAGAAATAAAAAAAATTTGATTCAAGCAGATATTATTGTTAATAGTTATGATGAAGTTAGTTTAAAAAAGTTTTTGAAATAATTGATCTTGTAATAAATATTTTTTTAATTTAAAACGTGATGCTCGTTTAGAGAAAGTTTTTATCAATAATCTCGAAACAAACAACCTAATTTTACAAGGAAGAGGAATGAAAAAAATATTTACAATAAGTCGCGTATCCATCGTGCTTATCGTATTTCTGTTTGCAAGTAATGCTCTTGCCAATGATTGCTGTAATGCAGCTCTTGATTGCGGCTCGTGGTGGTTGCAAGGCGATGTGGGAGTATATCCAACGTTATGGCGTAGCCGTGGAGATGTTCTGTTAAATGCGTGTGACTGCGCAACAAACGTTGCAGCAACGGGCATTAATTTAGGAGAATTTCCAAAGTTTAATAAAGTATTTA
>CAYSTH010000287.1:0-1528 GCA_964433995.1 uncultured Francisellaceae bacterium
CCATAGTTTTACCCATAACTCTTGCTTGAAAAAAAATTTTGATTTAGATTTTTTCTCAAAAATTTAATCATGGATGGGTTATCATGGGTGTTTGTAATTGGGTAGAAGAAGAACTGGAAAAGCTAAATACTGGCGACAATAGATTAGATAAGCGCACTAAGCTAGTCTTACAAGCGGTTGCGGATAAACCAAATATGGCATTTACACAACAGTTTCAGTCAGCAGGAGAATTAAAAGCTTGTTATAGGCTTTTTGATTCTGATTTGATTACCCCTGAGACTATTTTAGAACCTCATTTTGCGAAAACAATTGAGCGCATTCAAGCATGTAAACTGGTTATTATAGCAAGTGATTCTACATCTCTGAACTATACAACGAGAGTATCTAATCCTGACTCTGGATATATTTCAAGCAACAATGCTCAAGGTTTTTTAATGCATGCTTCATTAGCTACTACGCTAGATCGGCAGCCACTTGGTGTTATAAATGCCAAATTTTGGGCCAGAAGCAAAGAAAAACCAGAAAAGAAAATACATAGAGACTATCTACCTATTGAAGAAAAAGAAAGTTATAAATGGATTGAAAGTTATTCAATCGCAAATAAAATAGCCGGCTTGTGTCGAGACACTCAAGTAATAAATGTAGCCGACAGAGAAGCTGATTTAATTGAACTTTGGGAAGACGCAATTAATGCTTTAAAGTCAAAAAATGGTGCACATTTAGTGGTTCGATGCAACCACAATCGAGTTGTTAACCCTACGCCCGAAAATAATAACACTAAATTATTTGAATTTGGAAAAGAGGCTGCGGTTGCAGGTCATTGTGAATTCGACTTGAGGGATCGTGCAACTCATAGTGTACTCAGAAGAGTCAAACAAACTATTCGAGCGTCTCCTGTTTGTATTTGCTCGGCCCCGCGTTCGGGAGTAGAGAGACGGCAAGTATTTTTGAATCTCGTTTTTATGGAAGAATTAGACCCTCCCCCAGGGGTTAAACCGATTCAGTGGTACTTGTTAACAACTTTACCAATTCAGAATAATGAAGATGTCCAAAAGATTATTCAAGCTTATCTATCTAGGTGGGATATAGAAATTCTATTTAGAACTTTCAAAACAGGCTGCAAAGTCGAAGAGCGTTCTTTACGAATAGCTGATCGATTATATCCAATGTTTGCCTTATTTTTGATAGTTGCCTGGCGAATTAATATTTTATCCAGAATAAGCAGAATTCATCCAGAATTGCCATGCACGGTGATTTTTTCTGAAAAAGAGTGGAAAGCAGCATACGCAGCAATTCATAAAGCATCTCCAGCGTGTTCAACGGTTCCGACGCTACGAGAAATGCTCATCATGATAGCCAGATTAGGAGGCTATCTAAATAGGAAAAATGATCCAGAACCTGGGGCAAAGGTGATTTGGAGGGGACTCGAATACTTACGGATCTTTATGGAAGCATTAGAAATTGCCCAATCATTAAACAATGCACAATGCGAACTTTCTGTCAAAAAAAGTTGTGGGTAAAACTATGT
>CAYSTH010000288.1:0-1520 GCA_964433995.1 uncultured Francisellaceae bacterium
TAACAAATGAATTTTCTAATTTAGAGTTGTCCTAAAGACGGGGAGCTTACAATATGAAATAGGTTAATCTGTGTAACAGTCAAATCTGGAACGTCACGTCCTTCAGCTTGTTCTAACCTACTATAAAATCCTTTAGCTGATAATTTTTCTAAACATAACGGGCATGTCGTATTTCCATCAGCGTCAATAATTCTAGCCTCAATTAAAATTTTAGCATCATCTAATTTAAGTTCTTTTGCTGTATCACTTATAAAAGCAGACCTTAATGCAATATCTTCTTTACTCATTCCTTCGGCTTCAGAAACGATAATTGAATCGAAGCATTTCCAATAAAGATATTCTAGCTGAATCATGCAATTCTTCATGATGCTTGAACTTGCATATTCATAAACCCTAATTCCTGCACCTTTTGAGCCACTTGTTGTGAAACCTCTATTTATCTTCTCATCTTCATCAGACGTTGTCGATGGAACACGGGCTACATATTGTCCGCCAAGTGGATTTGTTCTAGAAATGGCGAAGCTATAATCCAATTTGTCAGGATTATATTTATTCCATTGTTCTCTAGTTTCATAAAATAATAAGGAATTAATGCCTAAAGAAATATTTTTAGATGCCAGTTCTTTTTGAAAGTCTTTTTTATCAAAATAGTCTTCTGGTTTTATCAAAACGATGAATCCTCCTTGGTATATCCCATCGTTATCAGGTGCTTTATTACAGCTTTCGTAAACTGAATATGGAATTAAGACAGTGCTATTTCGATTTACTCGATTTTGATAAATAACATCATCATCTGCTCCTCTGGTCTGGCCAGTCTTATAAATTTTCCTTTGAATTAGCGCTGGAAGTTTTGGCATTCTTGGAGCTTTAGCTGCTTTAGTAGTCTTACTTTTTGCCATTAAATAATTCTTTTATTTCTACGCCAAGTGCTTTGGCAAGTTTTTCAATGTTTGTCAGTGTTATGTTCTTTTCAGCCCTTTCTATCATACCAATGTATGTCCTATGAAGATTTGCTTTAAATGAGAGCTCTTCTTGAGAAAGTTCCTTTTCTTTTCTTAGGTCTCGTACTCTTTCACCAAACTCAATAAGTACTTTTTTTTTGCTCATTTGTTTCAGAACATGAATTGTAAAGCTATTCATAGTATGCAAGTCAATCCACATACTATAGTTAGCATTGTAAATTGGCAGGTAAGTAATTTAGTGGGAGGATTTGGCTCTTGCTATAGCTTTGGTGTCGCGATGGGTTGTGCGGCTATGGCATGTGCCAAATGCGAGGGGTAATTCGGAGTACAATTTTCTAAAAAATGCGAAGGGTTGGCTGTATTATTTTTTAGTCTGTCCCACGTTTTAATTTTTTCAAGTCCAAGTTGTCTGCGAAGCCGTTCACTTGTCCCCGTGGAAAGTCTTTGTTAGAAAGTTGTCGCCCGTTTTTTTGAAACACAAATTTGTCCGGGCCCTATTGCTACCAACGCTAGTATATAAAACGTGGCGGCACTCCAAATTAATAAAAAACAAATCAA
>CAYSTH010000289.1:0-1520 GCA_964433995.1 uncultured Francisellaceae bacterium
AAATATTCATGGTATTATCTGTAACATATAGCGATAATAATGCCCCCGCTAATGCCAACGGAACAGTAATCATAATGGTAAGTGGATCAATAAAACTTTCGAATTGCCCCGCTAACACTAAATAAATCAATACCAAAGCTAATAAAAATGCAAAATTAGTATTAGAATTACTTTCGGCATAATCTCGTGATGCTCCTGTAAGTGCAGTACTAAATGAAGCATCAAGCAATTGTTTGCCAATAGCTTCCATAGCAGCTACACCATCGCCAATGGTTTTTCCGTTGGCTAAAGATGCGCTTACAGTAGCACTTTTGTAGCGGTTATAGTGGAAAAGGCTTGGTGGAGAAGAGCTTTCTTTTACTTGAATTAAACTGCTCATAGGGATTAGCTCTCCTCTAGTGTTGCGCACATACAAGCGATTGAAATCCGAAGGGTCATCTCTGTTTTCTCTATCTACTTGTGCAATGATTTGGTATTGTTTGCCATTCATCAAAAAATAACCTGCACGTTTTCCACTCAAAGCAGCTTGAAGTGTTTCCGATACATCGGCTACATTTACGCCCAAATCTCTTGCTTTTATTCTATCTACAGTAATTTCTAGCTCAGGTTTATTGAATTTTAGATTTACATCTACTTGTTGGAACGTAGGATTTTGTTTGGCTTCTTGTAAGAATTTTGGCAAAATCTCTTTAATTTTATTAAAATCTTGATTTTGAATAACAAATTGTACAGGCAAACTACCTCTACCTCCAAATCCACCCGCAGAAATAGTTTGTTCTTGCACTGCAAAAACACGTCCTTCGTTGAAAGCCGCTAATTTTTTATTAAGTTGATTGGCAATTAGCATCTGTGAGCGTTGGCGTTCTTGTGGGTCAATCAACACCATACGTCCAAAACCAGAGTTTGCTCCTGTGCCAAAGTAAGGATTATTAGCTGAACCAAATACAAATTGATTTTCAGGAATGGAATCTTTCAAAAACATCATCACTCTATCTACATATTTATCCATGTAGTCAAAAGATGTTCCTTCGGGAGCAGTAAAACTAAATCTGATGCTACTTCTATCCTCTAATGGTGCAAGTTCGGAAGGAATGGTTTTCATAAAGTACATAATCATCCAAAGGCATATTCCGATGATGACAAAGGCTGTGACTCTTATTTTTAAAAAGTTTTTTAACAAATTCCTATATCCCGATTCCATTCCTTTGAAAAAAGGCTCTGTTTTTTCATATACCCAACCATGTCCTGTTTTTTTACTGTGCATCAATACATTAAGCACTGGTGTTAAAGTAAGGGATACAAATGCTGAAATCAACACTGCACCTGCTACTACGATGCCAAATTCTTTGAATAATGCTCCGACGAAGCCTTGCAGAAATATCACGGGTAAGAATACTACAGCCAGTGTAATAGACGTAGAAAGCACTGCAAAGAATATTTCTTTTGAACCTTCCAATGCTGCTTTTCGTATAGGCATGCCTTCTTCCAGTTTCCTAAAAATATTTTCTGTAACCACAATA